>JAZLFH010000042.1:0-12823 GCA_045615705.1 Clostridia bacterium | reverse complement strand
GTTTTTTCTTGCATTTTTTCCACCTTATAATAAATAATATTTATTATACCACTTTTAAAGTTTGATTTCAACCAAAAAATAAACTAAAAGACTAAAAAATGCCCGATTTTAATCGGGCATTACCATTTGTTTTTTTCTTTTAGTTCTTCAAAAAATTCTTTGTAACTTTCGTGTCTTGTTCTTGCAATTATTCCTTGATTTACCGCCTCTATAACCGCACAATCAGGTTCTTTTACATGATTACAACCACGAAAACGGCATTTTCCTTCAAAAGGCATCATCTCGGGAAAATAATTTTTTAATTCTTCCTCGCCTATTTCTTGTATTTCAAGTTTTGAAAATCCGGGAGTATCAAAAACATAGGTGTCTTTATCAATTTCAATAAGTTCCACATGCCTTGTCGTATGGCGACCTCTTTCAATCTTGCTGACTTCTCCTGTTTCAAGTTTTTCACCGACAATCAAACTCAAAAGGCTCGATTTCCCGACTCCCGAAAGCCCTGTAAAAGCTGTTGTTTTTCCTTTTAAGAAAGGCAATAATAAATTTTTTTCAAAACCTTCTTTTGCACATGTAACAAAAACCTTGTAGCCCGCTTTTTCGTAGGTTTTAACTATTTCGTCCGAACAGGTGTCTTTCAAATCGCTTTTATTAAAGCACAATATGGCATCAATGTCATTTTTTCTTGCCGTAACAAGCAATTTATCAATTAATCTTAAATCAGGTGAAGGCGAAGAAAATGCAGAAACCAAAACTATTTGGTCAACATTTGAAACGCTTGGTCTTATAAGAACATTTTTTCTTTGGCAAATGTCTAATATGCTTCCCTTTTCACCGTCAGTTAAAATATCTGCAAAATCACCCACCGTGGGTGTTACTTTTCTTCTTAAAAGCCCACGAGCGTGGCATTCATATATCTTATCATCGGCTTTTACATAGTAAAATCCGCCGATTCCTTTTATAATTCTACCTATCATAGACCGTTATGCGAATACTGATTGGTGTTTGTTTCTTCTTTTTTATCTGTGTTTTCCGCCGGAACTTGCTTTCCGTTTCCGACATATATAGTAATAGTTGTCCCTGTTGTAACTTCATTTCCTGCTGACGGGGATTGCTTTACGACAACATCTTTATTTTGTGAATCTGTTTCAAGTACAGATACCAAAAAGCCTTTTTCTATAAGTTTACTCTTTGCCTCAGATGTCGGTTTTCCGACTACATTCGGAATAATTGTTGTCGCGGGAAGTGTTGGCTTTTTGCAAATATAAAGTGTAACCAAATCACCTTTTTTAA
Source organism: Clostridia bacterium (assembly GCA_045615705.1). Taxonomy (GTDB): domain Bacteria; phylum Bacillota; class Clostridia; order UMGS1883; family UMGS1883; genus JAZLFH01. Next base: position 11,533 of record JAZLFH010000042.1, on the reverse strand, counting down.
GTTTCGTTCCCTCCTGTGGGTCTTGTCTTAAAATGTAACCTTCCTCTCCATCCTGGCTTTCCTCGTATATTGCACTCACCGTAAGTCCTTCTCCGGAAAGTTCATACTGAACCACATTGAAATTTTTCCCTGTATAGTTTTCCATCACGATATATGCAGGGCCTTCACTTAAAGTAATTACTATTTCTCTTCCGCTTGCGACCTCTGTTCCCGATTGATAATTTTGGTCAACTATCAATCCCTCTTCCACATCATTGCTGTATGCCTTATCATAGTTGGGAGAAAGTGTAAGTCCGCAATCTGTAAGAAGTTTTTCCGCTTCTTCCACTGTTTTGTTATACAAATCAGGAACCTTGGCAGTTTTGTAATCTGATGCCGGGAAAAGCACTTTTATTAAAAAGTAAAACAGTACGGCACCGATTAGAAGTGCAGTTCCGATAGCCGAAATAATCGCTACCGTATCCGATTTTGATTTCTTCTTTCTGTTTTCCTTACTTTCTTTAAAATCTCTTTTTAATTCTTTACTTTTTGAGTCTATTATTGTTTGTTTTCTGACTTCTGTTGTCGGGATTCTCTTTGTTCCTCCCATTTGCTCCTGCTTTTTAACCTCAATTTTTACATCGGGGTCCATATATACAAGTCTTAAATCTTCGAGCATTTGTGAAGCACTTTCGTATCTTAAAAGTTGCTCCTTATTCATTGCTTTTAAAATAATTGCTTCAACAGATTTTGGAATATCGTCTTTTATTTCGCAGGGAGCAATAGGTTGTTCTTGGATGTGTTGCATGGCAACCGTTATTGTGTTCTCGCCGTCAAAAGGAAGTTTTCCCGTACACATTTCATAAAGAACTACACCCAATGAATAGATGTCGCTCTTGCTATCGGTATATCCGCCACGAGCCTGCTCCGGCGAGATATAGTGTGCACTTCCCAAAGCATTTGCTCCAAGGTCTGTTGTTCCTTTATTTGCCGCACGGGCTATGCCAAAGTCTGATACTTTAACAGTTCCTCTGTCCGAAAGGATAATATTTTGAGGTTTGATATCACGATGCACCACGCCTTTTGAATGTGCGTGTTCCAAGGCACTGCATATCTGAATCGCAAAATCAAGTGCCTCTCTCCAATAAAGAGGAGCATTCTCATTGATGTAATCTTTTAAAGTCTTACCCTCTAAAAGTTCCATTACGATATAGTTCATTCCGTCTTGTTCGCCTACATCATGTACTGTGATGATATTTTGATGCGACAGGCATGCTGCTGCTTGCGATTCCACCTTAAAACGATGTATAAACTCGTCATCGCCTTTAAATTCATCACGCAAAATCTTAATGGCAACAAATCTGTCAAGCAATTTGTCTTTCGCCTTATAAACGATTGCCATTCCGCCTGTCCCGACTTTTTCAAGTAATTCGTATCTGCTTCCTAAAACTGTTCCTACCATAGTACAATAACCTCTTACTTCTTGATTATCAAAGCAGTGATATTATCTGCACCGCCGTTTTCGTTTGCCTCATCCAAAAGTGATTGAACGCACTCTTGGGTGTCTTGGCAAGTTTCTATAATTTCAAGTATTCTTTTGTCTTCTACCATTGCAGTAAGTCCGTCTGAGCACATCAAAATTACATCGCCTTCACGAAGGACTGTTGCGGAAGTGTCCGTCTTTATTGTTTGTTCCGTTCCGAGTGCTCTTGTGATGCAGTTTTTCTGTGGATGGTTTCTGGCTTCTTCCTCTGTAATTGTTCCGTTTTTAACCATCATTGCAACAACCGAATGGTCCTGCGTTAACTGTGTTATTTTTTTGTTCCTTACCCTGTAAATTCTGCTGTCCCCCACATGAACAAAAAACAGTATATCGTCCTTTATATATCCTACATCCACAGTTGTTCCCATACCGCTGTATTCCGCATTTATATGTGCTGCATCAAAAATTTCAAAATTTGCACTTTTAACTGCTTGATCCATTACATATAATACTTCTTTATTATCTTTAACCGAATGAATTTTTTCTTTTATTCGTGAAGAGATGAGTTCTACCGCTTTACTGCTCGCAACCTCACCTGCGTTATGTCCGCCCATTCCATCGGCTACGATAAAAAGTAAGGAATCATCGCTCGGAAGATAAAAACTGTCCTCATTTAGTTCTCTGACCTTTCCAAGATCGCTCATTCCCGAATATTTAACACCCATCCTATCACCTGATTTCTTATTGTAATCTGTTTTTATTTCTGAGTTGTCCGCATGCTGCGTCAATATCTGTTCCCAGTTCCCGCCTGAGCGTTGCGGTTACTCCGTTTTTTGTAAGTATGCCCATAAATTCAGCAATATTTTTTGACCTTTTAAAGTTACGCTCTCTTACCGGATTTATTCCGATTAAATTAACATGACAATTCTTTCCCTTTAAAAGTTTGGAAAGTTCTTTCGCACATTCACTGCTGTCATTTACTCCGTCTATCAAAGAATATTCATAAGTAACCCGCCTTGATGTCTTTTTAAAGAAATAATCGCAAGCATCTGTTACTTCTTTAAGTGAATATTTATTTGAAACAGGCATAATGGTTTTTCTGAGTTCATCATTCGGTGCGTGGAGCGAAAGAGCAAGATTTACGGGAAGCCCTTCATCAGCCAATCGGCGTATATTTTCACACAATCCGCAACTTGACACCGTAATATGCCGATAGCCAAGATTTAACAGTTTTTCCTCGTTTACATTTTTTAAGTATACCATCAAATTGTCGTAATTGTCAAGTGGTTCGCCCATGCCCATGATTACAACGCTTGAAAGTCTTATGTTTAAATCCTGTTGTGCCTTAATCATCTGACCGAGCATTTCCGATGCCGTAAGGTTTCTTTCAAGTCCGCTTAAAGTTGATGCACAAAACCTGCATCCCATTCTGCAACCGACCTGAGAAGATATGCATATACTCTTTTTTCCGTTGTAATCCATAACAACTGTTTCAACGGTTTTTTTGTCTTTTAGTTCAAAAAGATACTTTACCGTTTTGTCTTTGCTTTCTTGCTTTATTAAAATTTCAGGCGCAAAAATATCAAAGTCCTCTTTTAGTTTTTCTCTTGTTTTTATGGGTATGTTTTTCATTTCATTAAAGTCTTTTACGCCTTTTCCTACCCATTCAAAGACTTGATTTGCCCTAAAAGACGGCTCGCCGATAGTTTTAAGATATTCTTTTAAATCATTTAGTGTAATGTCAAGTATATCCATTTTTTCACGCTTCTTTTGTAATAAGTGCTATAAAAAAACCGTCCGTTTTATGTGTGTGCGGCATAAGTTGTAAAAATCCGTCCGATGAAATATTTCCAACGCAAAACGGAACGAGTGAAAAATTCTTGTTTTTTTCTAAAAACTTCTCTACAACACTTTGGTTTTCTTCTCTGTTAATTGTACAAGTGGAGTACAAAAGTTTTCCTCCGATTTTTAAGTATCGGCTTGCGTTAAAAAGCATTTTTTCTTGTATTTTCGATAATTCATTCGTATCGTTTTCGGTTTTTCTGTATCTTATATCAGGACGCCGCCTTATTGTCCCGAGTCCGGAACAGGTTACATCTGCCATTATATAATCAAATCTGTTTTCAAATTCCTTATTATAGACAGTAGCATCGTTTTTGACGGTTTTAATAATTTTTACTCCCATTCGCTCTGCATTTTTTTCAATCAAAGGAAGTTTATGTTCATGAATGTCGCAGGCAATTATTTCACCCTCATTTTCCATAATTGCACCCAAATGTGTTGTTTTAATTCCCGGTGCACCGCAAAGGTCAAGCACCTTTGCTCCTTTTTTGGGGTTTAGAACTCTTGACGCAAGTTGTGCCGATGCATCTTGGTAGGTTATTATTCCTTCTTCAAACAAATTGCTTTCTTCTTTTAAAATTAAGGTTTCTTCCAAAAAGTCCGTCTTTTCACACTCTTTGGGAATATCTTTTGTCTTTAAAGTATTTAACCTTACATACCGTGTGGGAGTAGTATTCATCTGTTCTAAGAGTTTTTCCGCTTCATCGGTTTCCGTCCTGAATTTTTCAATAATCCACTTTGGACATGAATACTTTATTTCCAAAAGTTCATCACCGGTAAGTGAATCTAAGTAATCTTTTTCTTTATCAACTTTTCTTAAAATTGCATTAACAAACCCCGATGAACCGCGAAAGCCGTACTTGTGTGAGAGTTTTACGCACTCATCTACTGTTGCTCTTACGGGAATTTTATCTATAAATTTTATGCAGTAAACTCCCATTCTCAAAATATTAAGAGTCCACACCGAAATTTTTTTTATTCCTTTTGTCGAAAGACTTTTTATTATATGGTCAAGATACAGTCTATGACGCATAACTCCAAAAACAATTTCAGACAAAAGCCGTGCATCTCGGTTATCAAGTTTTTTTACCGCACTTTCAATAACCATAGAAGAATATGCATCTTTTTCATCTATCCTGTAAAGGCATTTCAGTGCCTCTTCACGCACGGAAGCCATTAGTTTTTATCCCCCAAAACAGTATTTGTGTCTATTTTGTGTCCCAAAAGATAGTCTGATATTTTCATTTTTTTCTTGCCTTCGAATTTGACTTCTTCTATGATTATCGACCCTTCTTTGCACGCCACTTCAAGTCCGTTTTTATCAGCAGATAAAATTTCTCCCGATTTTCCCTGTTTAATTCCTTTTTTTGCAGAAAACACTATAAATCTCGCTCCGTTCAGGTAACTGTACGCCATCGGCCAAGGATTAAGTCCCCGAATAAGGTTATATATATTTTCGCTCGTATCATTCCAATTTATATTTCCCTCTTCTTTTGTCAGCATCTTAGCATAATTTGAAAGAGAATCGTCCTGCTTTACTGCATTTACTTTATCATTTTCGATAAGTTCAAGTGCTTCTAAAAGAGTTTTTGCTCCGATTTTTGCAAGTTTATCATGAAGAGTTTGTGCATTGTCGGTTTGCTCAATGCTTACTTTCCCTTGTAAAATCATATCTCCCGTGTCAAGACCCTTTTCCATATACATAATGGTAACGCCGGTTTCCTTTTCGCCGTCAATTATCGCTCTCTGTATAGGTGCTGCTCCTCTGTATCTCGGAAGAAGCGATGCGTGTACATTAATACACCTGTATTTCGGATAATTAAGTACATACTCCGGGAGTATCTTTCCATAAGCCGTAACGACTATTATATCAGGGTTTATTCTTTCTAAAAACGGCAATATCTCACCGTCTTTAAGAGTTTGGGGCTGATATACCTCTATTTTGTTTTTAAGTGCAATTTCTTTTACCGGAGTAGGCAAAAGTTCTTTATGTCTTCCTTGCGGCTTATCCGGTTGTGAAATTACCGCAGATACAGTATGGTGGCTGTCTATCAACGCTTGTAAGACTTCTTTTGCAATATCGGGAGTTCCCATATAAAGAATGTTCATTTTTCTACTCCTCTTCTTCGGGATCTATATACCTGATCACCTTGTCTGTGTAAAGTATTCCGTCAAGGTGGTCAATCTCATGGCAAAAACACCTGGCAAGATATCCTGAAATGTTGTATTTTTTTTCTTTGCCGTATCTGTCCAGGGCTACGACTTTAATCGTTTCGGGACGCTCAACCTCTCCCATTAAATTGGGTACGGAAAGGCACGCTTCCCTGTCAAGAAGAGTCCCTTCTGCATAGGTTATCGTGGGATTTATGAGTTCATAATGTTCGTCCTCGCTCTCAATGACCGCAATTCTTTTTAAAATTCCCACCTGAGGTGCTGCAAGTCCCATTCCGTTTGCCTTATGAAGTGTGTCCCACATATCATCTAAAAGCATTTCAAGTCTTTCGTCAAACTTATCCACTTCTCTGCATCTTTTTCTTAAACATTCATCGCCATCTACACGAATCTCTCTGATTGCCACTTTCATCTTCCTTTTCTAATTCATACTTATCGGATTTACATCAATTGATATTGAAACATCTTTATGCCTTGTTAAAAATGTCGGAGAACGCCTTATAACATTGCACATTTCATCGCTGTTCTCACATTTTATCCAAGTCCTGAATCTGTACCTTCCCTGAATTCTCGAAACAGGTGCCTCTTTTGCTCCGAATATAACGAGGTTTTCTATTCCGTCCATCTTCGCTATGCCTCGTATTTCCTGTGTTGCCAATGTCGCAATTCTCTTTACCGTGTCATAGTTATCCGAAGAGAAAATTATATTTATTATTTCCATGCACGGCGGATACGAAAACATCTTTCGGTATTCAATCTCATGGTCAAAAAATTCTTTATAGTTCTGCCTTGATGCCAAAAGAATTGTTTCATCATCGGGAGTATATGTTTGAATGATTGCTCTTCCTTCTTTTTCGCCTCGTCCCGCTCGTCCGCAGACTTGTGTTATCAAGTCAAAAGTTCTTTCCTGAGAACGGAAATCATCCGAAAACAGTGAAGCATCTGCCGCCAAAACACCCACAAGTGTTACATTTTCAAAATCATGTCCCTTTGAAACCATTTGTGTCCCGAGCAAAATATCATATTTTTCGTTCACAAACTTTGAAAGGAGTTTTTCGTGTCCGTTTTTGCCGGTAACCGTATCTATATCCATTCTTAAAATTTTGGCTGTCGGAAAAATTTCTTTTAATTGTTCTTCAGCCTTTTGTGTGCCTTTGCCGAAATCTTTTATTCTGTTACTTCCGCAATCGGGACATATTGCCGGCTTTTTTATTCTGTGTCCGCACATATGACAGGTAAGTGAATTATCCGTGATGTGATATGTTAATGACACCGAGCAATTGGGACATGAAAATACATATCCGCAACTTCGACAAGAAACAAATGTTGAATATCCTCTTCTGTTCAAAAACAATATCGTTTGTTCTTTGTTTTCAAGATTTCTTTGTATTTCGTGAGCAAGAGTCCGGCTCAATACATATCTGTTTCCGTCTTCAAGTTCTTTTCGCATATCAACTATGCTGACCTTCGGAAGCGGATTCTTATTGTATCTGTTTTCCAATTCTACAAGTGAATACTCTTTGCATTTAGCCTTGTAATAACTCTCCACGCAAGGCGTTGCAGATGCTAAAACAACAGGGCAGTTAAACATTTCCGCTCTTTTTTTCGCAATTTCCGTTGCATGATAGCGTGGCATGGTTTCAGACTTGTAAGTATATTCATGCTCTTCGTCAATAATTATTAATCCTATATTGTCGCAAGGTGCAAAAATCGCACTCCTTGCTCCTATTACAACTCTCTTTTCGCCTCGTTTTATCCGTTTCCACTCGTCAAGGCGTTCGCCAAGCGAAAGTGAACTGTGAAGCAGTGCAACGCAGTCGCCGAATCGACTGTAAAATCTTCCTGTTATTTGCGGTGTAAGTGCTATTTCGGGGACTAAAACTATCGCTTGTTTGCCTTCCGACAGAACTTTATCTATCGCTTGCATATATATTTCGGTTTTTCCGCTTCCCGTTACTCCGTGAAGAAGAATTGTACCTTTTTCTTTATTGTTAATTACTTCAAGTGCTTTTTTCTGCTCGTCCGTGAGATTTAGAGGCTTAGTCCTCTTAAATTCTTTATCTTTAAAAGGATCTCTGAATGTTTCCTGCTCTTTATACGAAACCAATCCCTTTTTCACAAGGGCTTCCACTACATTTCTGCTTGCTCCCGTGAGTTCCACCAAATCCGGAACGCTGTATTCTCCGCCGTAGGCTAACGCTCTTAAAACATCTGCCTGCACGGGACTTCTTTTTTCAAGTGCATACGCCATTTCTATCGGGTCTTCCACGCCTACATAATATGCCAATCTGACGGTTTTATCTTTAACACTCTTTTTTTCTCTGTTATTTATCTCCACAAGTCCCTTTTTTAAAAGTTCATCAACAAGTCTTGAAGCAGATTTTTTAAATTCATCTTTGATGACGCTGATTTCTGCCGAACCCATGTTTTCTTCTAAAAATCTTACGACCTGCTCTTGCTTTTGACTTCGTTCAAGAAGTCTTTTTCCTTCATCGGAAGTATGAAGTCCTGTAAGTGTAACATACTCTTCAAACTTAACATCTACACCTGCCGGAATCATAAGCCGTGCCGAAGAATAAAATGAGCAAAAACATTTCTTTGAAATAAAAAACGCAAGGTCAACACTCCTTTTATCAAGGCATACCTCGTTATTTATGACAGACGATATTTCTTTAAGACCTTCCGCATTTTCACTCTTTGTAATTTTTGTAATTATAGCCTCTTTAAGCCTGTTTCTGCTACCGAACGGGACTTTAACTCTTGCCCCTGTAAAAGCAATCTCCTCTAAATTTTTCGGCAACAAATAATCAAAAGGGCGGTCAAGACTTAATTGATTTGTATTTATATACACTTGTGCAACACTAACCAACTCGTCCGCCTCCCTTTTTTAGGATTTATTTAATTTTATCTCTCGCTTATGCAGACTGTTCCCTCTGCAATCTCTCTTACTGCCATGGAAACATATTTATCGCTTGTTCCTCCGACCATGGGTACCGCACCTTCTTGTGCCAACTGGCGAGCACGCTTTGCGGTTGCAATAACGAGAGAATACCGTGAATCCATATTCTCCATTAACTTTGAAATTTCGGGATACAACATTTAAAACACCTCATTTATATAATCTATCATTCTGCTTGTGCGACAATATTCGCTGTTTCTTATTGCACACAAATCTTGAACTGCTTTTTCTAAATCGTCATTTACAATGACATAATTGTACTTTGGAATTTGCTTTAACTCGGAAATTGCCGTTTCAAGCCTTCCTTCAATCTTCTCGGGAGTTTCGGTCCCCCTGTCGGTCAGCCTTTTTCTAAGCACATCTTTTCCGGGCGGAACTACAAACACAAAAACTGCTTCCGGAAAGTGATCCCTTATCTTTGCTCCTCCTTGGACTTCAATTTCAAGGATTACATCCTTTCCTGCATTTAACGCCTCTTCCACCTTATCCTTTGGCGTTCCGTAGTAGTTACCTTGATAACACGCATACTCTAAAAAAAGTCCTCTTTTAATTCTATCCTCAAACTCTTCCTTCGAAACAAAATAATATGTTTTTCCGTCTTCGTCATTTTTTCTCGGCTGTCTGCTCGTCATTGAGATTGACAAAAATGTATCGGGATTTCTTTTCATATACTCTTCGCAAATTGTCCCTTTGCCTGCACCGGCAGGTCCCGATACGACAAAAAGAATAGATTTTTTAATCATCGTCTTCCTCCTCGCTCGGAGTATGAATCTTCGGGTCAACACGATTTCCGATAGTTTCCGGCTGAACCGCCGACAAAATTACATGGTCGCTGTCTGTAATTGCCACGGAGCGTGTTCTTCTTCCGTATGTAGCGTCAATCAATTTCCCGTTTTCTCTTGCATCTTGAATAAGCCTTTTAATAGGTGCAGATTCGGGGCTTACTACCGCAACAAGTCGAAGCGATGACACCATATTCCCAAATCCGATATTTATAAGTTGCATAAGGTTCTCCTTATTCTATGTTTTGTATCTGTTCACGGATTTTTTCAATTTCCGCTTTTACATCAATAACAATTCCTGCGGTTTCAAGGTCGTTGGACTTTGAGCCGATTGTGTTGATTTCCCTGTTCATTTCCTGAACGAGAAAATCCGTCTTTCTACCGATTACTCCGTCCAAAGAGAGAATATCATTAAGCTGTGCTACATGACTTTTTAAACGGACAATCTCTTCATTTACATTTACCCTGTCGGAAAAAATCGCAACTTCATTTAAAAGTCTTGCTTCATCAACCGGCACACCTTGTAATATTTCTTCCATTCTGGTTTTAAGGCGTTCCTTGTATTCGGAAACGATAGACGGGGCTCTTTTTTCAACTTCCAATGTACGGTTGTAAATAACATCAAGATGACTCTTTATGTCCGCTACAAGTTTTTCCCCTTCTGTTTCACGGGTCTTGTTATAGGTATCTCCCGCCTCAAAAAAGACTTCCGTTACTTCTTTGATTAATTTTTCATCGTCCTCTTCGGTCTTTTCGGCCTTTAAAACATCACTGAAATTAGATACTTGAAGTGCTGTTACATTATTGGGCAAATTATATGTAGAACTGATTTCTTCAAGTGCCTTCAAGTAACCTTTAAGCACTCCGTGATTAACTCTTACTTCCTTTTCTTCGGTTGAAAAGTTTTCGACAGAAACATAAACTTCCGCCTTGGCACGAGAAACCACTTTACCTATAATTCCTCTTATAGGTTCTTCCAAAAACGAATATGCTCTCGGAACTTTTATATTATAATCTCCGTATCGACTGTTAACTGATTTTATTTCAACGGTTATTTTTCTTCCGTCAATCTCTTTGGTTGCATTTCCGTAACCCGTCATACTTTTTATCATCGGTATTCCTCCGAAACACTTATTATGCTTAATAATATAATATTTTATCGGTTTAGTCAATGGAAAGAAGCATTTTTTTACACTCTTTGCGAAAATTTTTCCGTTTTTTCTCTCTTATACTCGTTAAAACATCCACTATCGAGCGAATCTCTTATTTCCTTCATCAAATTATTGTAAAAATATAAATTATGAAGTACACAAAGCCTCATTCCGAGCATTTCTTTTGCTTTTATAAGGTGTCTTATATAGCCTCGTGAATAATTTTTACAGCATGGGCATTCGCAGTTTTCATCAATTGGTCTTTTATCGGTTGCAAACTTGTTATTGTTGAGGTTAAGCACTGCTTGACTCGTGAAAAGATTTGCATGACGAGCATTTCTGCTCGGCATAACACAATCAAAAAAGTCTATGCCCCTGTCTACCGCTTCCAATATGTTTACAGGCGTTCCAACGCCCATGAGATACCGTGGTTTATCCTTTGGCATATATGGTTCTACCGCTTCAATTATTTCGTACATTTCCTCGGCAGTTTCGCCAACTGCAAGTCCGCCTATTGCGTAGCCGTCAAGGTCAAGTTCTCTTATCTTTTTCATGTGTTCGATTCTGATGTCGGGATATGTCCCGCCTTGATTTATGCCAAAAAGCATTTGATTTTTGTTAATTGTTTCGGGAAGTTTTTTAAGCCTTTCCATCTCGTCTTTACATCTGACGAGCCAACGATATGTCCTGTCGCAAGACTTTTTAACATAATCACGAGGCGAAGGATTTTCAACGCACTCGTCAAATGCCATTGCAATCGTAGATGCCAAGTTCGACTGAATTTGCATACTTTCTTCGGGACCCATAAAAATTCGCCTGCCGTCAATGTGCGAATTAAAGGTGACCCCTTCTTCTTCGATCTTGCGCAACGCACCCAAGGAAAACACCTGAAATCCGCCGCTGTCGGTCAAGATCGGTCCCGACCAAGTGGTAAACTTGTGTAACCCACCGCAATCGTGGACAATTTCATCGCCCGGGCGCAGATGTAAATGATAGGTATTACAAAGCATAACCTGGCAGTCGATGGCTTGTAAATCCTCGGCGGAAAGTCCGCCTTTAATGGCGGCAACCGTTGCCACATTCATAAAAGCCGGGGTTTGCACCGTGCCGCGATTGGTGACAAATTCGCCCCGCCGGGCTTCGTGTTCCTGTTTTAATAAATGAT
>JAZLFH010000041.1:0-14893 GCA_045615705.1 Clostridia bacterium | reverse complement strand
AGAAATGCTTTCTTTTATTTTTTCGATATCTACCTCAACGCCGCAAATTTCATTATATCTGTCAAAAGGTGCCTTAATATCCATTGCAATATAATCAATTAATTTTTCGTCAAGAAGTCTTTTTACAACCTCGGGATGGAGTCCGTTAGTGTCCAATTTTACCAAAGTGCCCATTGCTTTAACATTTCTTATAAAGTCTTCCAAATCTTTCTGTAATGTAGGCTCTCCGCCCGTGATTACCAACCCGTCAATAAGGTTCTTTCGCTTTTTCAAATGTTCTAATACCATGGATTCGGTATACAGTATTTTTGCTTTATTCTCAACCAAAATCCTGTTATGACACCATGGACAGTTCATATTGCAACCTACGGTAAAAACGATAGATGCGATTTTACCTGGATAATCTGTAAATGTTTGATGTTCAAATCCTGCAATCTTCATTTAATCTACCTCACTTATAAGAATTATACGATAAATATACTTAGTTTTCAATACTGTGTGTCAAATTTAATTGATTTTACATAATATGTAGCGAATAGTAATTAAAATTACTATCAAAAGGAGGATTTTTTTATGGATGAAAGAAATGTTAACTCTTTTGGTTGCAGTGAACAAGTATGTATTCAGGCACAGCAAATATACGACTCATGCAGAAGTAAAGAGTGTCTTGAATGTATGCGAGTTTACCTTACCGAAAGCGGTCAAGAAACTATAAATAATGCTACGGAAGTAAAATGCCGTAAAAGTGAAGTAATTTGGGTGTTCTCAGATATAGAACCTATGACTTTTAACAGAGGTTATTATACGGTAAGTTTAACATTTTTCTTTAGAATAATGATGGACGCATACATAGGAATAAACAGACCGATTCCTGTTGAAGGACTTTCGGTTTTTAACAAAAAAGTAGTACTTTTCGGTAGTGAAGGAAGTGCAAAAACATTTTCTTCGACATTTGAAGAAAACAGTTTTGATCCACAACTTTGGCAGAAAACCAATCTTCCAAAAGCGACCGTTGAAGTGGTTGATCCTATTTGCTTAGCGTTAAGATTGACAGACAATGCCGATGGATGTGCATCTTTCGGCGAAACGGATATTGATATACTTTCTATTCCGGACAGTGTAAGAAGAGTTTTTGATGACAGATTTATCATGCCTTGTTGCACAGGAAAAAGAGTATATGCCTCGTTAGGTTTGTTTTCAATCGTCAGACTTGAAAGAAATGTCCAGTTGCTTATTCCGTCTTATGACTTCTGCATTCCGGATAAAGAATGCGTATATTCAACTGATGACGATCCGTGTAACTTGTTTGAAAATATCAGTTTTCCGGTTGATGAATTTTTCCCACCGCTGCAAAACGATTTTAATCCGGAAAACACGCCAAATATCGACTGCGAATAAAAAAATGCCTGCACTAAAATGTGCGGGCATTTTTACATATATTAGTTGAACTTTTATCTACCTTGTGATATAATAACTCATCATAAATTTGAGGTGATTTTATGGCACTCTTTAATAAGGCTGATATTTTAATTCCCGATTCTTGTGATTTAACAAAGTGGAGTGTGGTCGCTTGTGATCAGTATACATCGCAAAACGACTATTGGGAAAGAGTAAAAAACTATGTAGGTGATTCTCCGTCAACGCTTAATCTCGTTTTTCCGGAAGTTTATCTTGATGAGGGTGAAAAAAGGATAAACAAAATTAACAACACGATGAATGAATATATTAACGGCAGTGTTTTTAAAGAATTTAAAAATTCACTCATATATGTAGAAAGAACACTGTTAAACGGGAATGTGAGAAAAGGAATTATAGGTAGTATTGATTTGGAAGAGTACGATTTTAATAAAGGCTCAAAAAGTAAAATAAGAGCAACAGAGGGTACTGTAATTGAAAGAATACCTCCAAGAGTTAAAATCAGAGAAAATGCTTCGCTTGAACTTCCTCATGTAATGCTTTTGGTTAATGATGAAAACTGCACATTGTTGGAAAAAGTAAAAAAAGGGGAGAGTATATACGATTTTGATTTAATGGAAAACGGGGGACATTTAAAAGGATATTTGATTGACGAATCCGAGTCAGATGCGTTTATTAACAGATTGGACGATTTTTCAAAAACTGCCCCCGATCAACTTGTTTTTGCAGTGGGGGACGGAAACCACTCTTTGGCAACTGCTAAAACTTGTTGGGAAAACATCAAAAAGAATTTAAGTGATGAAGAAATAAAAAAACATCCTGCAAGGTTTTGTTTGGTTGAAATTGAGAACATACATGATGCTTCGCTTATTTTTGAGCCTATTCACAGAGTAGTTTTTGATGTTGAACCGGAAAAGATTGTAAATGAACTGTTTTCTTATTACGATGGCACATCATTTGATAATAACGGAGGTCAGGAGATTAAATTTGTTTACAAAAATATTGAAAAAAGTATTTTTATAAATAATTCGCCATCAAATCTTGCAGTCGGAACGCTACAAAGATTTTTGGACAGTTTTAATTGTAAAATCGACTACATACACGGTGAAGATGTTGTAAAGATGTTATCTCAAAAAGATAATACAATAGGTTTTTTACTTCCCAAACCCAATAAATCAGAACTTTTTGCATCAGTTATAAAAGACGGTGCATTGCCGAGAAAAACATTTTCAATGGGTGAAGCAAATGAAAAGCGATTTTATATGGAAGCAAAAAGAATTAAGTAAAATAAAGAGCAACCGAATCGGTTGCTCTTTATTTTTCATTAATATCCGCAAGTGGGTTTTTGTTTACCGCTTCACGGAGTTTGTCATCATTTAAGTGCGTATATATTTGAGTCGTTGATAACTGCTCGTGCCCGAGAATCGCTTGGAGCGTCCTTACATCAACATTCCCGTGTTGATACATAAGTGTTGCCGCAGTATGACGAAGTTTATGAGTAGAAAATTTCGTTGTGTCAAGACCTGCGTTTTCAAGATTTTTTCTGACAATCCTATATACCATATTATTGGATATTCGTTTGTTTTGTTTGCTTAAAAATAACGCATTCCTGTCAATTACATTATCATGCGGACGAATCCTCATATACTCGGAAAGTGCTGTTTGACAGGCGTGATTGAGATATATTGTTCGCTGTTTATTGCCTTTTCCGGTAACTACTATGCTGTCTTCTTTTATATCGGAAAGATTTATCCCCACAAGTTCCGACAGACGCATTCCACAGTTTAAAAACAGCGTTATAATCGCATAATCTCTTATTTTAAACTCTCCGTCTATATTTTCCAGTAATTTCCTGCTTTCTTCCAAAGTTAAATAAATTGGGAGTTTTGCGGGAATTTTTGGCGATTCAAGGTCTTTTGCAATATTTACATTAATTTTATGGGCTTTCGATGTAAGGTAGTTAAAATACGAACGCAAGCACGAAACCTTGCGAGCTCGAGATGTTTGGGAATTGCTTCGAGATTTATTTACAAAAAGCATGAACTCATACAGTTCATCAATTATAATTGTACTTATGAATTCATCATTGATATCAGATACATCAATTGATTCAAATTCATCAAAAGAGGAAATGTTGCGATAACATTTCATGAATCTAAAAAAAGTTCTTAAATCATAGTAATATTCATTTATTGTTTTATCAGATTTTCCTTTAATACTTGAAACATAACTAAGAAAAGAGCGAGCAGATTGAGGAATATCGCTATATTGTTTTATTTTATCCAAATCAAACGCTCCTTTACATTAAATTCATATTGTTCCCCATTCAACAAAATTTTTATTTTGTTGAATTAGATGTTGACTTTTTATTGTAAATATAACTGCGAGGTTTAACGCCTCTCCCTTGTTTAATATTAAATCATTTGTTTTGTGATATACAAAATTATTTAAACAATGAACGATATTTCACTTTTATGTCTTACTGTAATTGTCGTGTGTATTTTATTAAGACAAAAACTATTTATTTACCGAATTAATAGTTTTAATGATTCCTTCTGCGATTCCTTTTGCAATTTTTTCTCTGACTTTTTCATCGTTTAAATTTTCACGATCTTCGTCATTTGTAATAAAAGCAGTTTCTACCAAGACGGCCGGAATCAGGTTCTTTTTAAGTACATAAAGTGTACTCCCATCCCTAACACCTTTATCAACAAATTCGGTATTTGAAATGACATTTGACAAAATGTTATTTGAAAGGGTTTTAGGATTAATTTTTGAATCATACTCTGAGTTTTGGTCATAAAACACCATAGAACCTTTAGTTTCCGGAGAATTTTCCATTGCATTACAGTGTATGCTCACAAATATACATGCACCTGAATTAATTGATTTTTCAACTCTGTCTGCAAGTGCAACATAAGTGTCTGTCGAGCGAGTCATAACAACATCTAATCCTTCTTTTTCAAGATAGGATTTTACTCTTTTTGCGATATCAAGGTTTATGGGAGCTTCTTTAATTTCAAATTCTCCATCTTCATTTTTATACGATGCACCAATATCTGTTCCGCCATGACCTGCATCAATAACAACCTTGTTTAATGAAATTTTAACAGGAGCCTTTTTCTTTTCTTTTGAAGTGTTAAAGCTCGGATTTGATGCATCTTTTGCGGCTGAAATCCTAATAATTGCTTCGGATTCAGTTAAACCAACCGAAACATCGGGTTGATTTTCTACATCTAACACAAAACGGGCCATATCTTCATGGTTTGCGTATCTTACATTGTTAACGAAATTACCACTAATATTTGTTTGTGTTCCCGAAGCCGTTATTACTGCACCATAAAAATCTAAAACCACTCGTTCAGGGTTTGACATGCGAGTAATTTTTGGTTCAATGCCTTTTTGCATCGAAAGATATATTACATCATTACTTGATGACTTTTCTTGTTTGACAGAAGTGATTTTTGTCTTATTTTCTGTGCTTATTGTTATTGGTTTTGTTGTTGAAATCGGAGAAATTTCTTTTTTTTCTTTAATGTTAACGGAAAATGTTTCATCAATCCAATCCACAATAAAACCTAGATTTTCCGAAATTATTCTAACAGGTACCATAGTCTTGTCGTTTATGATTATCGGTGGCATTTCATTGTCATCAATATATATAAATTTTTTGTCGTTAATTTTGATTTTGCGTTCTCCCAAAGTAAGCGTTATTTTATTTCCGTTATATGAAATAACAACTTGCTGTGTAATATCCTTCCATGTAACAATCGCACCCAAAGATTCAAATACTTCTCTAACAGGAACCAAAGTGCGACCGTTTAACAGTATGGCAGGCATCTCTTTTAGCACAACCTCTTTATCGTTGACCATGATGCCGATAGCCCCCCTGTTGTAATCTTCGGTTTTACCGTTATAAGTAATATCAAAGGCTTTAACGCTGATTGTAAGCGAAAGCAAAAATGTAATTAAAATAAAAAACGATACACTTTTTCTCACAAAAATTCCTCCAAATTCACAAAAAGTATATCACAATTTGACAAAAACATAAACTCATTAATATTAATTTAACATAACTTTAACATCAAAGTGAAATAAAGATGCCGACAATAGCCGATAAAATTATGTATATAATAGGGTGAATCTTAAATTTTCGCATAGCAAAAAGCAGAGTCAAGAACATAATCACAGCAAGAACATTCAGTCTTTCGGTGTAGACACAGTTTTTTACAATACCATACCCTATCGCCAATATAAGACCGGTAACTGTTGCCCGAATTGCCTTAAATGCAGATTTTAAATAAATATTTTGCGAATATTTTTCCATTAGTCTTATTGCAATTATTCCAATAATAAACGACGGTGCAATAACGCCTATTGTAGCAACAACTCCGCCCAACAGACCCTCTGTCATAAATCCCGAGTAAGTAGCCATATTTATCCCGATAGGACCCGGTGTTGATTCTGAAACTGCTATCATATTTACAAGTACCTCATGTGTAAACCAACCGTACTTGTCAGATATTTGATATAAAAACGGAATTGTAGCAAGTCCTCCCCCTACCGCAAAAAGACCGGCTTTAAAAAATTCAAAAAACAGAAGAAGAAAAGTCAATTTTTGTCGCCTCCCCTATAAACCAAAAGACCGACAATCAAAGAAATAACGATGCAAATGACGGGAGATGAGAAAAAAAGAGTTGCTAAAAAGCCTAAAACAAACAAAACTAATCCCACAAAATCTTTCACATTTGATTTACAGAGATTTATAACGGTGTTTATGATTAAAGCCCCTACGCAAATTCTAACTCCGGCAAAAATTCTTTTTGTAATTTCATATTCTGCAAAATTTGAAATAAATGTTGCGATAATTGTTATGATTATGACAGATGGGAGGACGACTCCTATCGTGGCAAATACTGAACCTAAAAATTTTCTTTTTTTGTATCCCACAAAAGTTGCACAATTTACAGCCAAAACACCCGGCGTGCATTGTGAAAGAGCAATATAATTTGTCATATCCTCTTTTGTAGCCCATTTCTTATTGCCTACAACTTCACGCTCAATAAGAGGCAACATAGCGTAGCCGCCTCCAAAAGTAAAAAGACCTATTCTAAAAAATACAATAAAGATTTCAAAAAGTTCTTTCATTAAAGTAAACTTCCTTGATAATTTTTCGGAAGAGAAACTCCGTAATGCTCATAGGCTGAAATTGTAGCCATTCTCCCCCTTGGTGTTCTGTTTAAAAATCCAAGTTGTAAGAGATATGGCTCGTAAACATCTTCTATTGTAACAGAATCTTCTCCAATTGTTGCTGCCAATGTGTCAAGTCCAACCGGACCACCTGAGAATTTTTCCATTATTGACATCATTATTCTCTTGTCTACCGCATCAAGTCCCAATTTATCTATTTCCAGTCTTGTGAGCGATTCATCAGCAATTTTTTCGGTAATATTGCCGTTGGACATAACCTGTGCAAAATCACGCACTCTTTTTAAAAGTCGGTTTGCAATTCTTGGAGTTCCTCGAGAACGGCGTGCCAGTTCCAAAGCACCGCTTTGAACTATATCAATATTCATTATGTCGGCACTTCTGTTGATTATTGTTGCAAGTTCCTCAGAAGTGTACATTTCAAGTCTTTCAATTACCCCAAATCTGTCCCTTAAAGGTGCAGATAAAAGACCTGCTCTTGTCGTAGCCCCAATAAGCGTGAACGGTGGAAGGCTAAGTCTTACAGACTGTGCACCTGCTCCTTTGCCAACTATTATGTCAAGAGAATAATCTTCCATTGCAGGATAAAGTATCTCCTCAACACTTCTTGACAAACGGTGAATCTCATCGACAAACAACACATCGTGAGGTGCAAGATTAGTTAAAATCGCAGCAAGATCCATAGGTTTTTCAATAGCCGGACCGCTTGTTACACGCAAGTTAACTCCCAATTCGTTTGCCACGACACCTGCAAGAGTTGTCTTTCCAAGCCCTGGAGGTCCATAAAACAAACAGTGGTCAAGTGCCTCATGCCTTTCAAGTGCGGCACTTATATACACTTTTAAGTTTTCTTTAACTTTTTCTTGACCGATATATTCGTCCATAGTGCGAGGGCGTAAACTTGTTTCTGATTCATCTTCCGTTTCAAGTTTTCTTGACGATATAATTCTGTCATCAAATTCCATAATTATCCTCCTTTTCAGGATTTAAGAACAATTAATGCGGCTTTTATTATATCTTCGGTTGTCATATCATCTTTTCTGACTGAAACAACTGCCTTTTGTGCTGCTGATGGTGAACATCCGAGTGCGATAAGAGCGTTTACCGCCGCACTGTCAGACCCAAATTCACTCGTTGTACGGTTTGTAGTTAATACATCGCTTACTTCATTTGATGTAACTTTATCTTTTAGTTCAAGAATAATTCGTTGGGCAATCTTAGTTCCTATTCCTTGAGCTCTTGAAATTGCCTTAGAATCATTTGATGAAAGTGCAATATAAAGTTCTTTTGGAGAAAGCGTGCTGAGTATTGAAAGTGCTGCCTTAGGTCCCACTCCATTTACCGAAATAAGTTTTTCAAAGGCATTAAGACCTTCAACATCGGAAAATCCATACAAATCAAGGGCATCTTCTTTTACAGAAAGATATGTATGAACAAAAACACTACTTCCTATACCTGAAAGCATTGCAATATCAGAAAAAGGCATATACACCCGTACACCAAATCCGTTAACATCTATGCAAATAAAATTTTCGCCCTTTGAAGCTAATGTTCCGTTTAGATGAGAAATCATAATTTCGCCTCCGTTATACTTAAAAATCGTTCAGAATTACTATGGCATATTGCTACCGCCAAGGCATCTGCAACATCATCAGGCTTTGGAACTGTACTCAATCCAAGCATTATCTTAACCATGTGTTGAATTTGCTTTTTATCAGCCCTGCCATAACCTGTAACTGATTGCTTTACCTGTAACGGAGTGTATTCAAAAATATCTATATTGTGCTGTTTCGCAGCCAAAATAATTACTCCCCTTGCTTGTCCTACCGCAAAAGCGGTTTTTGCATTATTGTTGAAAAACAATTCCTCAATCGACATAACATTCGGATTAAATTTTTCAACTATTTTTGTAACACTGTCATATATTATGCTAAGTCTTTCCGAAAGGGGTGTATGTGCCGGTGTCGTTATTTGGTCATAGAAAAGCGGAACAACCAATCCGTTTGCTTTTTTTTCAATCACGCCAATGCCTGTTATTGCTATTCCCGGATCAATGCCCAAAATAATCATAAATATACCTCGTTAAACTTAAAAATAAAGAACCAAAATAAGCGACAAAAATCACAAAAATACTACAATTTCATATAATTTATTGGGAGGTGATTTTTTTGTTTTGGTTAGCTTTTGTGATCGCCATAGGTGCAACAGCAGTTGCTCTTTTAGGGATTCTTTTAGCAGCATCGCTTTTTCTTAGTGTTGAAATTGTTCAGATACTTGCAGTATTTACCGCTCTGCTTTCTATCGCTGTAATAGGCTTATATCCGATTTATTTAGCTTCAGTAGTATCGGAAGAAGTACAATGTTTAAAAAGAACATTAAAACTTTCAATAGTAAGAAGTATTGTTACAGCATCAATACTTTTTGTGTTAAGCGGAATTGTATTTACAATAGCATCTATTGCACCTGGCATTATTCTTGCTGTATTAGTTTTGATTCTGACTTTCGTAGTAGTATTGTTGTTAACACAAATTGTCATTTCATGCTTCTTATATATAGAAGAATAACCAAGCATCAGGCGTGGGATTATATCCTACGCCTCTTATCATAAAGAGCAACTTCTCCCGATAAAATGTAACAAATTGCACATGCAACGGCAAACAACAAAACGGAATTCCCTCTAAATACTTCTGATGCAAGAATTAAAGAGGCTATCGGACAATTAGTTATTCCGCAAAAGAGACAAATCATGCCGAGAGAAGCCCCAAACGGTATAGAAAGTCCGATAATACTTGCGACAGCACCACCAAAAGTTGCACCGATAAACAATGAAGGAACCACTTCCCCACCTTTAAATCCAAATTCAAGTGTGAAGGCGGTTAAAATCATTTTAAGCAGGAAAGCCTCACTCAAAACATTTCCGGAAATGGCATTTTTTATGACATCCATTCCCACACCGTTATAGTCATAACTGCCGTAAATTACAGTAAGAATAACAACAATTATTCCTCCTATAAAAACTCTGTAATAAGGATTTTTAATTTTTTTTGCAAGAAATCCGACCTTGTGCATAAAGTGGCAAAACACAAAAGATACTAACGCACAAAGACAGGCTACAACGATTACTTTAAGTAATAATGATACAGAAAATTTTTCTGAACTAAAAGTAAATATCAGTGGTTTCGTTCCCAATAAATATGCCACAAAAAACGAAATGCCACTCGAAATAATGCATGGTATAAAACTCAGCATACTTATTTCTTTAAATCCGATAAACTCCACGGCGAAAACAACCGATGTTACAGGTGTCGCAAAAACAGAAGCAAAACACCCGCTCATGCCCGAAGCAATTAAAAGGGAAACATCCTCATCACACCTAAACCATTTGGATACTTTCGAAGATATTCCTCCGCCAAGTTGAAGTGCTGCCCCTTCACGACCGGCAGACCCGCCAAACAAGTGTGTCAATGTCGCACTTATAAAAATAAGCGGAGCGACAATAAATGGTGCAGTTTCGTTATTCCTTGCCGATACAACTATCCCGTTAGTGTTTAAGTTTCCGGAATCGTTTCTGTACATATATGCTATAAAAAGACCTATTACAGGTAAAAAATATATTATGTAAGAATTTGATTTTCTAAAATCGGTTACAAGTTCGGTAACATAGTGAAAAGCAAATCCTACAATGCCTGTTAAAATGCCTATAATAATTGAAGAAACAATAATTTTTGTCCATCTTTTTGTCATACTGATCACCATAACAATTATACGACAAAAAGAAATATTTTACAACCTTTTACTGAGGAATTTTTAAATCTTGCCCGGCAAAGACATTTTCTCCCTTTAAATTGTTCAATTTTTTTATTTCGTAAATAAACTTTCTTACATCGCAGTCATCCGGTTTGTATTCGTTTGCGATTGACCATAAGGTATCCCCTGTCCAAACCGAAACCGTTACATAATTAACTTTTTTTACTGTATTTGTCTCACCCAAAGCATAAACTACATTTGCACCTATTACAACTACTACAATCATAAAAAATGCCAAAGCCTTCATTTCTGCTTTCCTTCTTTTACTCATCTAAACGCACCTCCATAGAACATTTGTTCGCTTTGATGATTACAATATAACAGAACATTTGTTCGATGTCAATACTTTTTTTAAAAAAATACGAACAAATGTTTGCATTTTCTAAAATTGTATGTTATAATGCAGAAAAAGGAGGTTGTTTTATGTCTGCAAACATCAGTAAACAACAACAAATATTGGATTTTATTAATAAAACTATTTCAGAAAGCGGATACTCGCCGACAGTTCGTGAAATATGTGAAGCGGTAGGACTGAGTTCGCCTTCAACTGTTCATGGATATCTTAAAAGACTTGAGCGTGATGGCGTAATCAAGAAAGAAGCATCAAAATCCAGAACGCTTATGACCACACAACCTAACATTTCTCACATGGAAAAAGAGTATCTTGAAGTTCCTGTTATAGGGCAAGTTGCCGCCGGCACTCCTCTGCTTGCTCAGGAAAATATTGAAAGGACTTTCCCCCTCCCTATGGACTTTGCAAAAAACGGAGATGTTTTTATGCTTAAAGTTAAAGGTGACAGCATGATTGAAGTTGGAATTTTTGACGGAGATTTCATTATTGTAAAACAACAGCAAACTGCAAATAACGGTGAAATTGTGGTTGCATTGCTTGACGACAGTGCAACGGTAAAACGATTTTATAAAGAAAACGGGCATTTCAGACTTCAACCGGAAAACAGCAGTTTAGATCCCATTATAACGGACACAGTCAGTGTTTTGGGTAAAGTAATCGGAGTATACAGAGTTCTCTAATAAAAAAGTGTTGTCAAGTTTTGACAACACTTTTTTATTATTTACTTGCACTATTTAATAAATCTTTTACATCATTTACCGAATACTTGTATTTCTTATTACAAAAATGACAACAAACTTCAGTATCTTTTCCTTCGTCAATTATATTTTGAAGTTCCTTTTTTCCCATACTTATCAAAGCTTTTGAAGTTCTCTCTCTGCTGCAATCACACTCATATTTTGTTTTAACGGTATCAAAAATTTCTGTATCATAGCCGTCTAATAGCATTGCAATCATATCTTCCGGCGTTTTTCCGCTGTCAAGCATTTGAGTAACGGCAGGAAGTGTCTTTAAGACACTTTCAACTCTTTCAATATCTTTCTCAACCGCACCGGGAAGAAGTTGAAGAATAAATCCTCCTGCCTTTCTTACTGTTAAATCAGGATTTACCAATACACCCAATCCAACGGCGGACGGAATTTGCTCACTTGTAGCAAAGTATTGACATAAATCTTGTGCTATTTCGCCGTTTACAAGATTAACTTTTCCTATGTACGGTTCTTTCAAGCCGAGATCTCTTATTACAGTTAAATATCCGCTGTTTCCAACCGCACTTCCTACATCAAGTTTACCGTTTTTTCTTTCAATGTCAAGCAGCGGATTATCCAAATAGCCTTTTACATTAGCGTTTGCATCACTAACAGCGATAAGCCTTCCGATAGGTCCTCCGCCGTTTACTTGCAGAGTAATAGAATCATCTTTTCCTTTTAGCATACTTCCCATAATTGAAGCTGCGGTTAATATTCTGCCGAGAGCAGCACAAGCAGTTGGTGCAAGAGAATGCATCTTTTGTGCTTCATTGCACAACTCGGTTGTCTCTGCGGCTAAAACTCTGATTGCTCCATCAGTTGTAATTGCATCTGTGATATAATCCATATTGCTCATCCTTTGTAATTATTATCTTTTTTTAAAAAAACATTTGCTATTACATTGCCTTTGTTGTCTGCATATACATTTTGGCAAAATCCTTGTAGAATATCTAACAGTAGTTTTTGGATGTCAAAAATTCCGATGGGAGAAGATAAATCTCTCAATAATTCTTCGTTGTCACAGTTTATTTACCAACTCCTTAAAGAGCCTTCCTCTCTCTTCAAAACTATTAAACATATCAAAACTCGTGCTTGCAGGAGAAAGAAGTACAACATCACCCGGTTTAGCAACTCTTTTTGCCGTGCTTACCGCTTCTTCATATGTTGTGCAATAATGAATCGGCATAGTTCCACCCGCAGAAATCACTGCATCTGAAATTTTTGTAGCAGTTGCACCTATTAAAATAAGTTCTTTTACTTTTTCTCTTATGGATGGACCGACAGTTGTATAAGGAATCCCCTTATCCTTTCCTCCCGATATAAGTACAACATTGTCAAAAACACTTAAAGTATTAATTGTTCTGTTCGGACTTGAATCAATAGAACTGTTATAGTATCTTACACCATTTACAGTCCTGACATACTCAATTCTATGTTCTACACCGCCAAATGTTTTAGCTGTTTTTACAATTGCATTGTCATTTGCCAAAGAGTCTACTGCACATATTGCCGCCATGTAATTTTCCACATTGTGATGCCCGGGAATTTTAATGTCACTAATGTCAAGTATCTTATTTCCGTGCTTATATATTATGCCATCTTTTTCGTAAACAAAGCATTTTTCATTTTTGCCGAAAAACAGTACCTCGGACTTTGTTTCTTCGGCACAAGATCTTGTAATTTCGTTTTCAAAATTCAGAATAATTCTGTCATTTGCATTTTGATGTAAAAAAATGTTCTTTTTTGCATCATAGTATTCCTTACAATTTTTATGTTTATCCAAGTGGTTCGGTGAAAGATTTGTGATTATCGAAACGGATGGACTTTTTTTCATTGTGTGAAGTTGAAAACTCGAAAGTTCAACTATGACAATATCGTGTTCGTCTATGCTTTCTATATCCGGAAGGAGCGGTTTTCCAATATTCCCACCCAAATGACAAGTGTAACCGGATTCACAAAGAATTTTATAGATTAGAGTCGTCGTTGTCGTTTTTCCGTCACTGCCGGTTATTCCGATAATTTTGCATGGACAAAGGTCAAAAAAAAGTTCCATTTCACTTGTTATGATACTTCCGTTTTCTTTGGCTTTTAAAAGTTGCGGAATATCGAATCTCATGCCGGGAGTTTTGAATATATAATCTCCGGAAAGGTCGTCAAGATAGTTTTCTCCGGTTATAAGTGATATTCCCGCTTTTTCAAGATCAATCGCTTTGCTCCCCAAATCTTCTTTGCTTTTTCCATCACGAGCAGAAACATTAGCCCCTAAATTCTTTAAAAAATAAATAAGAGGAAAGTTACTAATTCCAATTCCCAATACGGTAATATTTTTGTTCTTTATTAATTTTTTGAAATCTTCAAATTTTTGGTTCATAAAAATCACCTAATAATTAGTATATCAATTTTAGGTTAAAAATGCAACACAATAATTGACAAACAAACCTATTTGTGATAATATTGCGAAGATGTTTTTGTTATATTTGCACCTGCTACGAAATTTGTGGATGAGTATTGTTTAAGTTGTGCAACTACGGTGAAAAGTTTAGTTAATTCGGTTTGTGCCGTTTAAATATCTGCGGATTCAGCTGAAAAGTAAGATTTATCTGAAAATAAGCTCCGCCTCGGATTGACCGTCCGTGTAAAAATCAAGGTCACAATTTAATATTTGCGGATATGGCGGAATTGGCAGACGCGTATGGTTCAGGTCCATATGAAAGCAATTTCATGCAGGTTCAAGTCCTGTTACCTTTTTTGAAGGAGTAACAAAACGAGCCGTGTAAATGCCATAAAAATTAAAACTAAATATATGCGGACGTGGCGGAATTGGCAGACGCGCATGGTTCAGGTCCATGTGCTCGCAAGAGCATAGGAGTTCAAGTCTCCTCGCCCGCACCACTTATAAGTACAGTTATTAAGTTAGCTGTACTTTTTCTATTGCCTAAAATAATATTTCAAAGTCGTATCAAAAATGATGCGGCTTATTTTTTTCACAGGAGGAAAATCAATGAAAAAATTAAAAGGAAACTTTACAACAATACCAAACGAATACATAACAGACAAAAATTTAGATTGCTTTGAATACAGAATACTATGCTACCTCTGCAAATTATCGGACGAAGAAAATTCAGCATATCCGTCATACGAAACAATCGCAAGAGAAACGAATATCAGCCTCTCTAAGACGAAAAAATCAATCGAAAGACTAATTACACTAAAATATATTTCAAAGAAGCAGAGAAAGAAAACAAACGGCAGTTCTGCATCAAATTTGTATATGGTGTTTGAAAAAACCGTTTCAGGTGATGTATCGGTTTTGGAAAAACCAACGGACAGGCTTTCGCAAAACCAAGATAACGGTGTTTCG
>JAZLFH010000040.1:0-29872 GCA_045615705.1 Clostridia bacterium | reverse complement strand
CATCGTAACTTTCTCTTATTATCTTAATAACTTCGTCAATGTGGTCAATCGCAATTAAAAGTCCTTCACGGATATGTGCTTTTGCTTCTGCTTCTTTTAAGTCATGCTTTGTACGGCGGATAACTCTTTCTTTTTGGAATTCAAGATAGTTTTGAAGAACTTCTTTTAGCGTCAAAACCTTAGGTACGCCGTTTACGAGTGCAAGCATAATTACGCCGAAAGTTTCCTGCATCTGGGTATTTTTGTAAAGATTATTGAGTATAACATTGGCGTTTGCATCTCTTTTTAACTCAATAACAATTCGCATACCCTCACGGTCCGATTCATCACGAAGGTCGGAAATTCCTTCAAGCCTTTTTTCGTGAACGAGGTCGGCGATATGCTCAACGAGGCGTGCTTTGTTTACCTGGTAGGGAAGTTCGGTTACGACAATTCTCTGTTTTGAGCCTTCCTCGCCCTCAATTTCCGCACGGGCTCGCATAATGATTTTACCCCTGCCTGTCTGATATGCATTTCTTATTCCGCTTCTTCCCATAATAATTCCTGCGGTGGGAAAATCCGGTCCTTTGATGTATTCCGACATCAACTCGTCAATTTCAATGTCCGGGTTTTTGATAAGTGCCAACGCACCGTCAATTACCTCGGTCAAATTGTGCGGAGGAATGTTTGTTGCCATACCTACCGCAATACCGGACGAACCGTTGATGAGAAGTTGCGGAAGAACTGACGGAAGTACGGTGGGTTCTTTTAAAGATTCATCGTAGTTGGGTACAAAATCTACTGTTTCTTTGTCTATTTCCGAAAGTGTTTCAAGTGAAATTTTACTCAGTCTTGACTCCGTGTAACGCTGGGCAGCCGGCGGGTCGCCGTCAACACTACCGAAGTTTCCGTGTCCGTCAACAAGCGGATAGCGAAGAGAAAACGACTGTGCCATTCTGACCATCGACTCATAAATTGCGGCATCGCCGTGCGGATGGTATTTACCCATAACATCACCGACTGTGGCGGCACACTTTTTATAAGGCTTATCGGGAGTATATCCCGCCTGATACATTGTGTATAAAATTCTTCTGTGTATAGGTTTTAAACCGTCTCGTACATCGGGAAGTGCTCTTGCTACAATAACGCTCATCGCATAATCTATGTAGGAGGAACGCATTTCATTTACGAGGTCCGTTTCTATTAAACTGTTGTGTCCGTTATTTTCATATTCGTTGTTATACTCGTCCATATTGTCCTCCTTATATATCAAGATTTGTTACATACTGTGCGTTTGACTCGATAAATTCTCGTCTTGGCTCAACCTTGTCGCCCATCAGAACGGTAAATATTTCGTCAGCTTCAACCGCATCGGAAAGTGTTACCCTTTTCATAACACGGGTGTCGGGGTTCATTGTTGTGTCCCAAAGTTGCTGTGCGTCCATTTCACCCAGACCTTTGTATCTTTGAACATCGAATTTTGCGTCATCGCCGAACTTTTCTTTCATAAATGTCATAACTTCTTCCATGTCATGCTCGTTATAAGCATACCGCTCGGTTTTGCCCTTTGACACTTTAAAAAGCGGCGGCTGAGCAAGATATACATGACCTTCTTCGATAAGCGGACGCATAAAACGGAAGAAGAATGTCAAAAGAAGCGTTCTTATGTGCGAACCGTCAACATCGGCATCTGCCATAATTATAATTTTGTCGTATCTGAGTTTTTCAACATCAAATTCTTCGCCGATACCCGCTCCCAACGCCAAAATTACGGGAGTAAGTTTTTCGTTGCCGTAAACTTTATCTATTCTTGCCTTTTCAACATTGAGCATTTTGCCCCAAAGAGGAAGAATTGCCTGGAAATTTCTGTCCCTGCCCTCTTTTGCACTTCCGCCTGCACTATCTCCCTCAACGATGTAAATTTCGGTGCGTTCGTTACTTTTTTCGATACAATCCGCAAGTTTTCCGGGAAGGCGTGCAGATTCAAGAGCACTTTTTCTTCTTGTTGCATCTCTTGCTTTTCGTGCTGCTTCTCTCGCTCTTGAAGCGGTGAGAGCCTTGTCTATAATTGCCCTTGCAACGGTCGGATTTTCTTCAAGAAAACTCGTGAGTTTTTCTTGCATTGCGTTTTCAACCATTGAACGAACTTCGATATTTCCGAGTTTTGTCTTTGTCTGCCCTTCAAACTGTGCTTCTTCGATTTTTATGCTGATTACTGCGGTAAGTCCTTCTCTTGCATCTTCACCGCTTAAATTCTTATCTGCCTCTTTTAAGAGATTATATTTTCTTGCGTAGTCGTTTATTATTCTCGTAAGTGCGTTTTTAAATCCCGCTTCGTGGTATCCGCCTTCGGTAGTGTGGATATTGTTTGCAAAACTTACGATATTTTCGGAATAATCCGAGTTATACTGCATGGCAATTTCCATTGCCATTGTTTCTCTTTCCGCTTCGAGATAAATTACTTCATCATGCAAAACATCTCTGCTTTTGTTTATATAAGTAACAAATTCTTTTATACCGCCTTCGTACAAAAGACTCTTTGTTCTTTCTTCTTCACGCTTGTCGGTAAGGGTAATTCTTATCCCTTTATTTAAAAATGCCTGTTCACGAAGTCTTTTTAACAAAACATCATAGGAAAATTCAACCGTGTCAAAAATTTCGCCGTCCGGCTTAAATTTGACGGTTGTACCTTTTCTTCCGTTTTCCGCTTTTCCTATTATTTTTAAGTCGGCTAATTTATGACCTCTTTCGTATTTTTGATAGTGTTCGTTTTCTCCGTCATAAATCCAGACTTCAAGATACTCCGAAAGTGCATTAACAACAGACGCACCAACGCCGTGAAGACCTCCGGATACTTTGTATCCGCCGCCGCCGAACTTTCCGCCGGCATGAAGTTTTGTAAAAACAAGTTCAACCGCAGGAATGCCCTCTTTCGGGTGTATTCCCGTGGGAATTCCTCGTCCGTTATCGGAAACGGTAATTGTTCCGTCCGTTCCTATTTCTACTTCAATGTGAGTACAAAAACCCGCCAACGCTTCATCAATAGAGTTATCGACAATTTCATATACCAAATGATGAAGACCGTTCTCACTTGTAGAACCGATGTACATACCCGGTCTTTTTCTGACTGCTTCAAGACCTTCAAGAACCTGAATTTCCTGTGCTCCGTACTCCCTTGTTACCTTTTCGCTCATTATTTTCTCCTTTATGCCAAATCGGCAAAATTAATTATAGTAAAATCTTTTATATGTGTTAATTATTTATCTTTTTGAAAGTGTTTGACTGCTAAACGGGGATATATAAATTTTATCTTTGCACAAAATATAAGTTTTCGGAATTTCGTCAAGAGAAACAGTTATTATTTTTCCCTCTTTTTCCGCTTTTTTCAAAAATTCACGGGTTTTTTTCCCGACAGATGTGGTTTCAAGGTCAAAAACCGCCACAATTTCACTTTTTTTAACCACAAAATTGTTACCTATGTGCAGATACATCTTCATTCTCCGATTTTTATAATATTAGACTTTAAAAGCAGTCCGTCAGCCTCGGTTGATGTTATTATTGCTTGATTTTTTGAAATTCTCTCTTTTAAGAAATCCCGTCTTAAAGAATCAAGTTCGCTTAAAACATCATCAAGTAAAAACACCGGTTTTTCTTCTGTTTCTTCTTCTATGATTTTAGCCTGTGATATTTTAACGCACAAAACCGCCGTTCTCATCTGCCCCTGCGAAGCAAAATTTTTCGCCAAACTGTCGTTTATTATAAAGTCAATGTCCTCTCTGTGCGAACCCACAAGGCAGGAACGGTACTCAATTTCCCTATCTTTTTGTTCAAAAAGTTTTTTATAAATATTTTCTTTTATTTCTTCCTTCTTTTCGCCTGACGCACAAGGATTATACACAATATCGAGAATTTCTTTGCCGGAGGAAAACTCTTTTTGCTCTTCTTTTGCAATTAATTTAAGTCTTTCAATGTATTTTCGCCTTTCAAAACAAATCTCACTGCAAAGGTCGGCTATTTTTTCGTTCCAGATGTCAAGAGTTTTTAAATTTCCGCTTTTTAAAACCGCTCTTTTTTGTGCCAAAACAACATTGTATGCCCCCAGTGTCTTAATATATTTCGGTTTTAAAGGAATAATCGCACTGTCAATCAAGTGCCTTCTTCCTTCGGGAAATCCTTTTATTAAATTTAATTCGTCCGGTGTAAAAAGCACCGAAAAAAAGTTTCCCAAAAGACTGCTGACTTTTTCAAGTACAATCGAGTTAAGCCTTATTTTCTTTCTTGCTTTCTTTTCAAGGATAATTTCGCCCGTCATTTGTCTTTTAGATTCAAAAGAAAGCAAAATTTTAGAAAATTCTTCGCCCTTTTTTATTAATTCACTCTCTGTTCCGCGAAAAGACCTTCCTTGTGAAAAAAGATAAATTCCTTCCAAAAGATTTGTCTTTCCGGCACCGTTTTTTCCGACAATTACATTAACTTCGGGTGAAAACGAAAAACTTTTTTCTTCGTAATTTCTGAAATTTTTTAATTTTATCTCTTTTGCAACCATTACTTAATTCTTGCCGGAACTACCAAATACAAAATATCTTCGTCTTCTTTCGGAATAATTATAAAAGGACTCGTAGGACTGTTTCCCTTAAAATCCAAATGCTCCGTCTGGCAGTTTTTAACCGCATCCAAAAGATATTTAAGATTAAATCCCGCTTCCATATATTCGCCCGAGTAATTACAATTTATATAATCATTAACCATACCGAGCCTTGTCTGACAATTAATTTTTATTTCACCCTCAGAAAGAGAAATTACAACTGGATTTTTGGAATAATCTTCAATGATTGGCTCGGTTCTTTCAAGGCTTTTTAAAAATTCTTTTGTATCAAGAGTAATTTCAAAATTAAACTCTGTCGGAATATTTCTCTTATATGCCCAGAATTCGCCCTCTATTAACCTTGTAACGACAGTATAATTCTCACTCTTTATAATTGCGTGATTTTTAGAAAATCCGATTTTTATTTCTTCTTCTTCCGAATCACCCAAAAGTTTTAAAAGTTCGTTTTGTGTTTTTCCGGGAATAATAAATTTTCCCTGTTCTTGTGTTTTTTCAACTCTTATTTTTTTAAATGCAAGCCTAAATCCGTCAAGAGATACCACATTTAACACATTGTCTTCAACTTCAAAAAGAGAACCTGTTAAAGTCGGTCTTACATCGGTTAAAGCAACTGCAAAAAGAGTTTTATTTATAACATCTTTTAAATCTTGTTCTTTAATTGTTATTTCACTTGAAACATCAATTTTGGGAATTTCGGGAAATTCTTTTGCATCAAGACCGACAATTTTGTAAGACGCATTCTGACAATCAATGGAAACCGCTCTTTTTTCATCCATTTTAAAATCGGCATCGGACAAAGGAAGTCTTCTTAAAATATCCAAAAGCATTGAGCAGTTTAAAACAATTTCGCCTTCTTCTTTTACATCTGCTTCTATTTTTGTTTCTATCGCCATATCCAAATTATTTCCGGTAAAAGTAAGAGTGTTTTCTTTTGCTCTTATCAAAATTCCTTCCAATATCGGGTTTACGCTTTTTGGAGCCGATGCTTTGCTTACAACATTAACTGCTTTTGAAAGAATTTGCGAATTACAAATAAATCTCATGATGATACCCCTTTAAAAAATAAAAATATAAATAAATAGTTAGTATTTATAGAACTTGTCAAAAAGTCTTAAAAGTTATGTAAGATGCCTAAATAAAGCCATTTTAAAAATTAAAAACTTTCTTAAAACTTTTAAATACATTTTTTTACAAATTACTAATTATACAAAAACTGTTAAAAACTACTCTTCTTTAATGTCTTTTATAATGTTTGAAACATTACCTTTTAAAGTTAAATCTTCTTTCATTTCATTTTCCAATGCTTCGCAATTATAAATAACAGTAGCGTGGTCCCTGTTAAAGAAAGTTCCTATTTTCGGAGAAGAAAGCCCCGTAATTTCACGGCTTACATATATTGCTACTTTTCTTGCAAAGGCAATTTCTTTTGTCCTCTTTGTTGAAATTATATCTTCCGGCGTAACACCGAAAAACTTTGCACAAAATTCAATAATGCTTTTAACCGTAATAGGTTTTTTATTTTTGTCGTCCAAAACATACTGCTCAATTACATTATTTACAACTTCCGGCGAAATTTCACCGTCAATGAGCCTTTTGTACGCTATAACTCTGTTATAAACGCCTTCAAGTTCACGGATATTGTTCTTAACTTTTGTAGCGATAAGTTCTACTATTTCTTCTTCCAAAAATTCGTTTTCGTCTTCAAGTTTTTGTTTTATAATAGCCATTCTCGTTTCAAAATCCGGCGGGTGAAGGTCGCAGGTAAGCCCCCATTCAAAACGGGAAAGCAAGCGGTTGTGAACCATTTGAATTTCATTCGGCGGTCGGTCGGACGAAATGACTATCTGTCGCTCTGACTGGTGAAGTGCTTCAAATGTATAGAAAAATTCCTCTTCGCTTCGCTCTTTTCCGGCGATAAACTGAATATCGTCAACCAAAAGAACATCGCACGAACGGAACTTGTTTCTGAAAGCGGAAACCGAATTACTCATAATTGATTCTACAAATTCGTTTGTGAATGATTCACCGCTTACAAAAACAATATTTTTTTCCGGGTCGTCTGCTTTTATGTAATTTTTAATTGCGTTCATCAAATGTGTTTTTCCGAGGCCGACATCACCGTACAAAAAAAGCGGATTATAAGCGATTGCAGGGGATTCCGCAACGGCAAGAGCTCCTGCGTGAGCAAACCTGTTTGAAGTTCCGATTATAAAGTTGTCAAAGGTGTATCTCTGACTCTTTCTTTCAACCGCTTCTTTTATCTTAGGTTCTTTTGAAGCAACCGAAACGGCTATTTCAAAATTTTCGCCGGTAACTTCAAAAAGGCAGTTTTTGATAAGAGCGGAATACCTTGTAGAAACCATATTTTGAGTAATATTGTTATCTACATTCAAATAAAATACATTTCCCGAAACAGAAACGGGAACAATATCTTTAATCCATGTGGAAAAACCGATTTGAGTAACTTCATTTTCCATGAGTTCCAAAACTCTTGTCCACACATCGAGCATATTATAACTCATAAATTTACCTCTCATTAAAAAAATATATAAACAGCTGTTTTCTTGTTGAAAATGTTAAAAACTCTGCTAAAAACCGTTATATTGAAGAAAAAACTGTTAAAAACTACTGCTAAATCTTTCCGCTATACTACGATTATAACACAAGAGTAAAAAATTTTCAACTATATATTTTAATATAACAGTAATTATATACATTAGGTGTAAAAAATACAAAATAATGTTGACAAAATTTTTGCATTACATTATAATACAGTGGAATTGTTGTGATAAGGGGGTGCAGTATAATGCTCAGAACATATCAGCCGAATAACAGAAAAAGAAAAAAAGACCACGGATTTCGTAACAGAATGAGCACAGCAAACGGAAGAAAAGTGCTCAGACGCCGCCGTGCCAAAGGTAGAAGAGTTCTTTCTGCATAAGAGATGAAAAAAACTGTATCTATCAAAGAAAACCGCGATTTTAAGCGTCTGTATAATCGTGGTAAAAGTGTAGTTACCGACATTTTGGTGCTGTATTACATTCCGAAAAAAGAAGGAAATAGATTTGGTATCACAGTCGGTAAAAAATACGGAAACGCAGTTAAGCGTAATCATGCGAAGAGGCTAATAAGAGAGTGCTACCGCCGTTTTGAGGACAGTTTAATAAAAAACGGTGATTTGGTGTTTGTAGTTCGTTCAAAAATGGAGAAGGCTTCATTTTGTGAGGTTCTTTCGGCGGTAGAAAAAAGCCTTAAAAAACTCGGACTTATCGAATGAAGAAAATTTTAGTTTCGTTAATAGGTGCTTACAGGCGATTTATTTCGCCCGTTAAAAAGCCGTGTTGCAGATTTTATCCGTCTTGTTCGGAGTATGCGATAGAGGCTATTGAAACATACGGAGCATTTAAAGGAACCGCCATGGCAATATGGCGTGTTCTTCGATGCAATCCTTTTTGTAAGGGGGGCTATGACCCCGTCAAAGCACCGGTTAAAAGAAGGAGAGAAAAATGAATTTTATAGCACAATGCTTGGCATTTTTGATCCGCCCTCTTTATCATTTTATCGGAAACTATGGGTGGACACTTATTGTTTTTACTGTTTTGATTAAGCTTTTAACTCTTCCTCTCGGTATAAAGGCACAAAAAAGTACCGCAAAAATTCAACAAATTCAGCCTTTGGTTGAGGAAATTAACAGAAAATACAAAAACGACAAACAAAAAGCAAGCGAAGAACTTTCAAAACTTTATCAAAAACACGGAGCAAATCCGATGGGCGGTTGTCTTCCGATGATTGTTCAGTTGGTGGTTCTTTTGGGACTTATCCGTGTTATCTATCAGCCGTTTACCTACATTTTACAGTTAACACCCGATGAACTCACATCACTTTCATCGCTTTTTCCCGACATCAGTAAATATACCGGAAGAACGGCAGAGATGTACCTTATGAAATATGCTACCGACCCTTTGTTTTTGGAAAAACTTAAAAGTTTCGGTAAAGGAAGCATAAACCTTAACTTTATGGGAATAAACCTCGGTCTTACTCCCGTATTAAAACAAATTGATGTACTTTGGATAATTCCCATCTTGGCGACTGTCGCAACCGCACTTTCCGGTTGGATTAACAAACTTTTAATGCCTCAGTCGGATAACAATCAGGCAAATCAAATGGGAAATTCCATGATTTACACAATGCCCATAATTACTCTGATATTTGCATTTCAGATGCCGGGTGCAGCCGCACTTTATTGGTTCGTATCAACTGTTGTGCAGACACTTCAGCAGTATGTAATAGTAAAATTTATCGTTAAGCCGTTACCCAAGATTGTAGCAAGAAAAAAGAAAAAGACGGTAAAACCCGTTATCGAAACCACGGCAAACGATTTGGACGAAAAAGGAGAAGAATAATGCTCAGCACAGTAAAACAAGCCCGCACAATAGATATGGCGGTTGAAGAAGCCTTAAAAGAACTCGGAGCAACAAAAGAAGAAGTAGAAATAGAAGTTATAGAAGAAGGCTCAAAAGGAATTTTCGGTCTTGGCGGAAGCGAGCCGAAAGTAAAGGTCAGTTTGAAAGATTCAAACACAAAAAGAGCGGAAGTTTACCTAAATAATGTGCTTAAAAAAATGGGACTTGAAACTTCGCTCAATACAGAGGAAAAAGACGATAAAGTCAGCGTTGAAGTTTCGGGCGACTCAATGGGAATTATTATCGGCAGACGAGGCGACACACTTGACGCACTCCAATATCTTACATCGCTTGTTGTAAATAAGGGAAAAGAAGATTATGTAAGAGTAAGTTTAGATACGGAAAATTACCGTGAAAGAAGAGAAGAAACGCTGATTTCACTTGCAAAGCGTATGGCGGCAAGGGTTTATCGGAGCGGTAAAAACTTTACATTAGAACCGATGAATCCCAACGAGAGAAGAATTATTCACTCAACACTTCAAGGTTACAGGAATGTAAAGACTTATTCAACCGGAGAAGAACCGAACAGAAGCGTTGTAATTGCTCTTAAAGAGCATGCGGAAAGAAGACGCTGCAATGAAAACCGTTATGAAAGCAAAGAAGAAGTAAAACCTAAATACACGCCGGATGACGATTTTGATATGACCGATGTTCCGACAGTTTGGAAAAAAGACGAATCGGAATCGGTAAGACCTGAAAAAAAGGCATCTTTTGAAGAATACCTTGCTTCGGAGAATTTATAAAAAATAAGCGGGGATGTAAAAACTGTTTTTACATCCCCTTTCATTTAAAAAAGGTTAAAGGTTAAAGGGCAGTTTTTATCTGCTTAAAGGAAAATGTTATGTCGGATGTAATTTGTGCCTTGGCATCTGCAAGAGGCAGAGGCGGTATTAATGTAATAAGGGTTTCGGGGGATAATGCGATAGAAATTACCGAAAAAGTGTTTTTATCAAAAAAAAGCCTTGGCGAAACAGAAGGTTACAGTGTAGTTTTCGGAAAAATCATTGACTCACAAAAAAGAGTTATAGATAACGGGTTGGTAACCGTTTTTCACGCACCGAAATCGTTTACGGGCGAAAATGTCTGCGAGATAAACTGCCATGGCGGAACGCTTATACCTTCGCTTATCATTGATGCACTCATAGAACAGGGGGCAAGGCTTGCACAAAAGGGCGAGTTTACAAAAAGAGCATTTTTAAACGGAAAATGCTCGCTTTCTCAGGCGGAAGCAATAAAAGATGTTATTGATTCAAAGACTGAAAACGCACTTTTTGTTGCGGTAAACAGAATGGAAGGTTCAATAAGTAATAAAATAAATGATTTTCGTGATAAAATCCTTTATCTTATGGCGTCTGTTTCGGCGGATATTGATTTTCCCGATGAAGACGAATATATGGATACAGAACCTTTGAAAAAAGAACTCGGCGAAGTATATTTTGGTCTTTTGGACCTTTTAAAAACCGCAAAGCAAGGAAGAATTCTTCAAGAGGGAGCAGTTTGTGCAATATGCGGAGTGCCGAACACGGGAAAAAGTTCCCTTTTGAATGCGATTTTACAAAAAAACCGTGCAATAGTGTCTTCCGAAGCGGGTACAACACGAGATGTAATAGAAGAATTGGTTGATATTGACGGATTTTTGGTGCGACTTTGCGACCTTGCGGGAATAAGAGAAGGCAGCGGCAATATAGAAAAAGAAGGCGTAAAAAGAGCAAAGGAATATATTGAAAAAGCAGATATTTTGATTTTCGTAACAGAAGCGGGACGGGAATTTACAGAAGATGAAAAAGAACTTTTGGAAGAAATCAAAGACAAAGATTATATAACGGTAATTAATAAAATCGACCAAAAAGATGACAAAAGGGATTTTATAAAAATATCGGCAAAAAATATGCTCGGAATTGAAAAAATAAAAGAAGAAATCAAAAAAAGACTTTTAGATTTTGATACAAACTCGATAATTATCGGAAACGAAAGACAAAAAGAAGCGATTTTTAAGGCAACAAAAGCTTTGGAAAATGCGATGGAAACATTAAATAACAACCTGCCCGTTGACCTTTTGTCGCCGGATTTGGAAAATGCATTAAATCTTTTGGGCGAAACGGACGGAATGAGCGTGTCGGAAGAGATAATTGACAGAGTGTTTAAGGAATTTTGCCTCGGAAAGTAAGGAAAAAGTATGGATAATTATGATGTAGCAGTAATAGGAGCGGGACATGCCGGGTGCGAAGCGGCACTTGCTGCGGCAAGACTCAAAATGAAGGTCATACTTCTTACGATAAATCTCGACTCCATAGCAAATATGCCGTGCAACCCCACAATAGGCGGTACGGCAAAGGGACATTTGGTGCGTGAGATTGACGCACTCGGCGGCGAAATGGGAAAAGTGGCGGACAAAACAAAAATTCAGTCGAGAATGCTCAATTTACGAAAAGGTCCTGCCGTTCATTCGCTCAGGGCACAAGAGGACAGACGAGCGTATCAGATTGAAATGAAAAAACGCTTGGAGGAACAAGAAAATCTCTTTATCCGCCAGGCAGAAGTTAAATCTATTGAAAAAGACGGCGACAACTTTATTTTGACAATTCATACGGGGACAAAGTTTTTATCCCGGGCGGTTGTTGTCGCAACGGGAACATATCTTGAAAGCAGAATAATAATCGGAGAAACGGCAATTTCGTCAGGTCCTGACGGATTGTTTCCGGCAAACGGTCTGGGCGAGTCGCTTTTGAATTTGGGAGTTTCGCTTCGCCGTTTTAAGACGGGAACTCCGGCAAGAGTTCACAAAAGAAGCATCGACTTTTCAAAAATGGAGGAGCAAAAGGGCGATGAGGATATAGTATCGTTTTCTTTTGAAACAAAAGAAAAGCCGATTAATAAAGAAAGTTGCTTTCTTACTTACACAAACGAAAAAACGCACGAAATAATAAGGGCAAATCTTCACCGAAGCCCTTTGTTTTCGGGGTTTATTGAGGGGGTAGGTCCTCGTTACTGCCCATCTATCGAGGACAAAGTCGTAAGGTTTAAAGATAAAGAAAAACATCAGATTTTCATTGAGCCGATGGGACTTAATACAAACGAAATGTATGTTCAGGGAATGTCATCAAGCCTTCCCGAAGATGTTCAGGAAAAGATGCTAAAATCCATAAAAGGACTTGAAAATGTTGAGATTATGCGTTCGGCGTATGCAATAGAGTATGACTGTTGCGACCCGCTTAATTTAAAACCGTCTTTGGAATTTAAAAATATCAAAAACCTTTTCGGTGCGGGGCAGTTTAACGGAACATCGGGTTATGAAGAAGCGGCGGCACAGGGCTTGATTGCGGGAATTAACGCTTCAATGAGCCTTATGGGAAAAGAGCCGGTAATTTTAGACAGAAGCTCGTCATATATAGGAGTTTTAATTGACGACCTTGTTACCAAAGGCACAAACGAGCCGTACAGAATGCTTACTTCAAGAGCGGAGTACCGCCTTCTTTTAAGGCAGGATAACGCAGACGAAAGACTGACGCCCATAGGATATAAAACAGGGCTTATAAGCGAAAAGCGATACCAGGAATTTTTAAAAAAGCAGGAAGAAATACAAAGCGAACTCGATAGACTTGAAAAAATAACACTTCCTCCGTCAAAAGAGTTAAACGAATATCTTAAAAACAAACAAAGCAGTACAATAAGTACGGGAATTAAAATTAAAGAACTGATTCGCCGTCCGGAACTTAATTACAAAGAGTTAAAGCCTTTTGACAATATGCGAAAGGAACTTTCACCCGATGTAATAAGCGAAGTCGAAACAAAAATCAAGTATGACGGGTATATCCGCCGTCAGATTGATACAGTAAAGCAGTTTAAAAAGAGTGAAAACCGCCTTATTCCCGATGATATTAACTATGACGATGTGTACGGACTCAGGATTGAAGCACGGCAAAAACTTTCCAAAATCCGCCCCGAAAATATCGGCAGAGCAAGTCGTATATCGGGAGTAAGTCCGGCAGATGTCGGAGTTTTGCTTATTTATTTGGAGAGTAAGAAATGATTGAGTTTTTAAAAAATGCGGAAAAAATAGGGCTTAGCATCACGAAGGAAAAAGAAGAAAGTTTTAAAAAGTATAAAGAAACACTCCTTTTTTATAACGAACAGTTTAATTTAACCGCACTTACCGAAGAAAGAGATGTGTATTTAAAACATTTTTTTGACTCGATAACGCTTTTGGATGCGTATAATTTTAAAGAGAATTTGTCGCTTTGCGATGTCGGTTCGGGAGCAGGGTTTCCCTCACTTCCGATAAAGATTTTAAGAAATGACATAAAACTT
The DNA here is from genome assembly GCA_045615705.1 of Clostridia bacterium. GTDB lineage: Bacteria > Bacillota > Clostridia > UMGS1883 > UMGS1883 > JAZLFH01. The sequence continues at coordinate 16,516 of JAZLFH010000040.1, read as the reverse complement.
ACAATGATTGATTCGCTCAATAAAAGGGTTGATTTTTTAAACAACACCGTAAATCTTTTGGGGCTGAAAGATGCGAAAGCACTTCATTTAAGAGCCGAAGAAGCGGGGCAAAAACCGGAACTTCGTGAAAAATTTGATGTAGTAACCGCTCGTGCCGTGGCACAATTAAAAGTCCTTTTGGAATACACCATACCGCTTGTTAAAGTCGGCGGAGTGTTTTTGTGTATGAAAGGTCCCGATCCCGATGAAGAAATAAAAGAAGCAAAAAACGCACTTAAAATCTTGGGAGCAAAAACAGTTGAAATTAAAAAGTACTTGGTAGACGATGCTTTTCACAGCGTAATTGTAATAAAAAAAGAAAAACCGACCGAGAAAAAATACCCAAGAAAACCCGGAACGGCAAAAAAACTTCCGCTTTAAAACTTTCCCCGCATAAAAAAAGGTGTCGCATTTTGCGATACCTTTTTTGTCCGTAGCATAAAGCATAAAATTTTAAAAATTCGTTTTTATCGAATTTTTTCTTTATTCTGTTTGAAAAAACAAATCTCTTAATCTGTGATTGTATAAGTTTACTGTGCTTTATGCGGTCGGTGCGTTTTTTTACAGCCCAATTATTAAGGTTATGAAATTTTGTCAAGTCTTATAATATATTCTATGTAATCGTCATTTTCTATTTCTCTTGTATTAAGCGATGCTCCGCTTTTTTTGAGCATTTCAACCGTTTTTGCAAGTGTATTTACATAAAGCCTTGCAGTGCTTGGTTTTTCCTGCTCCATTTTCGGCGAAAAATTGCTGAGTTCTTTATTTATAATCTTTTCCGTAGCCGAAACCGTGAGTGAACCCTTAGAAATTTTTTCTATCAGTGCAAGTTGTCTGTCCTCGTCAGGAATCCTGAGCAACGCCCGTGCGTGTCGCTCGGTTAAGTTATACTCATTTATCTTTTTTCTGACGCACATTGAAAGTCTTAAAAGGCGGAGTTTATTCGCAATACACGCTTGGCTCTTGCCGAGTTTTTTTGCAAGTTCCTCTTGGGTTATTCCGTGGCACGCCAAAAGATTGTACATGCTCTCCGCTTCTTCAAAGCAATTTAAGTCTTTTCTTTGAATGTTTTCGACAATTGAAATCAATGCACTTTCGGCATCCGAAACACTGCTTACCACTGCCGGAATTTCACTCAGCCCGGCATCTTGTGCGGCACGAAGCCTTCGCTCTCCTGCGATAAGTTCGTATTCGCCGGAATGCATTCTTCTGACGGAGATGGGAGTAATTACGCCTATCTCTTTTATTGACTCCGAAAGTGCCGAAAGTTCAGTCATATCAAAGTGTCTTCTCGGCTGATACGGATTAGGATAAATTTTTGTTATGGGAATGTTGATAAATTCTTTTGTTTTTTCCATTTTATTCCTCCTCTTTATGTAAATTCTAACACACAGAAAAGGAAATTCCCACAAAAATCGTTCGCCTTATTCTCTTACTGTTTTACAAGAAACGGCTCAGGATCTATTTGTTCGCCGTTTTTTTTGATTTCAAAGTGCAAATGCACTCCCGTTGAGCGTCCCGTTGTTCCCATTTCGCCGATTTTGTCGCCCCAAAGCACATAATCGCCCACATTTACCGACACTCTGTTTAAGTGTCCGTAGCAGGTTGAATAACCGTCGGTATGTTTAATTTCGATAAAGTTTCCGTAAGAGCCGTTTTCTCCCGCATAAATTACTTCACCACAGGCACTCGCCATTACGGTATCACCCAAATTACCGCCAAGGTCCAAACCCTTATGTTTTCTCCCCCAACGAGAACCAAAGTGCGAATTTATAACAATTTTACTCAGCGGATTTTTTATTCCCGTTTTTTCAATACTTTCACGCTCTTTTGTGCCGATATACATAACTCCGTCTATCGGTTCTGTTACTACCTCGCTTGAAAGTATGGCTTCGTCAATTATGGTATCGCCGTCATAAAAAACCCTTTTTACAGTGTTTGCAACACCGTCCGTACCGTCAATTTTTTCTGCCTTTTCACCCCTGTAATAGAGGTCGCTTTCCTCGTATGTATCGCCGTGCGGTATTATTTCCTGGATTGTTACATCGGTATAATACATAACTTGTGTATTCATTTCACGAAGTTTTTGTGATGCTTCATTTATAGGCACTATGTTTTTTGTTGCGGCGGCAGATTTTCTCACCGTTACATCATCTTTAAGAGTTGCGTTTTTCCCTATGCTCATACTTACCAAAAAGTCCGCTATCGCACCACGAGCCTCTTCCTCACTTAAAACGGAAAAGGCTCTCTGTCCGTTTACCAGGCACTCGTAGGCATAAGTCGTATTTGGTGCAGTCAAAAATATAGCGTCCGCCACATCATTTTTTGAACTTAGTTTGTTTATATCAACAAACTTTATTGCGACATTAAGTTTTTCATCATTAAGTACAATGCCCTCTTTTTCAGCCTTTATCCTCGCATCATTAAGTGCGGATTGTGCAACAAAGTGAGACGCAACCGTTCCTACATATTTTTCTCCGTAATACACATCGCAACCGATGTCAAAAAGTGCAAACAAAGTTCCGACAATAAAAAATAACACCGCAAAGCCTATAATTCCTACGGTTGACTTTCTTCTGATTGAGCGAAGTTCGTCAAGTGCAGAATCAAAAAGCCCGCTTATTTTTGTAACATTTTCCTTTTTATTCTCTTTTTTAACCTTTTTCCTGAAAAATGGTTTAAATTCAGCATTTTTTATATTCATAAGTTATCTCCTATATGAATTTTTTTTCCATTTACATACTATTATACACATATTTTATGGTTTGTAAAGCAAAAAATGTAAAAGTTTTTTAACATTTTTGTTAAATATTAAAATATTTTTCTTTCTTGAAAAAATTTCTCTTGTATGGTAAGATATTGTTAAAGAGAGAAAGGAACGATTATTATGTCAAACCTTGTAGGACAGGAAATAACCGAAACCCTCGAAAAAAACTATATGCCCTATGCTATGAGCGTTATTATTTCTCGTGCCATTCCGGAAATTGACGGATTTAAACCCGCTCACAGAAAACTTTTATACACTATGTACAAGCAGGGACTTTTAACCGGAAACAGGACAAAGAGTGCCAATGTTGTCGGCGAGACCATGAAATACAATCCGCACGGGGATATGGCAATATATGAAACTTTGGTTCGTCTTACCGAAGGTTGCGAATCGCTTTTGCATCCGTTTGTTGATTCAAAGGGAAACTTCGGCAAGCAGTACAGCCGTGATATGAGTTTTGCGGCATCGAGATACACCGAGGTTAAACTTTCCCCGATTTGTGCGGAAATCTTTAAAAATATCGACAAAAACACAGTCGATATGGTTGATAACTATGACGGAACAAAAAAAGAACCGACACTTCTTCCAACGGCATTTCCTAATGTATTGGTTAATCCGAATCAGGGAATTGCTGTCGGTATGGCAAGTAACATTTGCTCGTTTAACCTTTGTGAAGTCTGCGATGCGACTGTTATGTATATGGAAAATCCCGATGCGGATTTAAAAGAAGTGCTTTTCGCTCCCGATTTTTCAACGGGCGGACTTTTATTAAACGATAAAGAAGCACTTAATCAGATTTATGAAACAGGTCGGGGAAGCGTAAGAGTTCGTTCCAAATATGTATATGACAAAAAATCTTCACTTATTGAAATTACCGAAATTCCTTACTCAACTACAATAGAAGCAATTATTGACAAACTTGCCGAACTTATTAAGGCAAACAAAATCAAAGAAATAAACGATGTTCGTGATGAAACGGACAGAAAAGGTCTTAAAATTGCGATAGATTTAAAGCGTGGAGTTGACGCCGATAAACTTATGGCAAAACTTTTTAAACTCACACCGCTTGAAGATACTTTCAGTTGTAACTTTAATATCCTTATAAATGATGAACCCCGTGTTATGGGCATTAAAGAAATTATCAAAAACTGGGTTGATTTCCGTATAGGTTGCATTCGCCGTCAGATGATTTTTGATGCGGACAGAAAAGAAGAAAGACTGCATCTTCTCTGCGGTCTTGAAAAAATTCTTTTAGACATTGACAAGGCGATAGAAATTGTCCGCAATACTCCCGATGATTCTTTGGTTGTGCCAAACCTTATGAAAGGCTTTGGAATTGACCAAATCCAGGCAGAATTTGTCGCAGAGATAAAACTTCGCAATCTTAACAAAGATTATATTTTAAAGCGTCTTGACGAAATTTCAAGTTTAACAGAGGATATTAAAAATCTTCGTGATATTTCAAAAAGCAACAAAAAAATATGCAAAGTAATTAAATCCGAACTTTTGGAAATTAAGAAAAAGTACGGCAAAGACAGAAAAACCGTTATAATTGAGCCTGATGATTCATTTACCCCCGATGTGAAAGAAGAAATAGAAGATTACAATGTAAAAGTATTTTTAAGCCGTGATAATTACTTTAAAAAGATTACATTGGTTTCTTTAAGGAGCAGTTCGGAGCAAAAACTTAAAGAGGGCGATGAGATAATAGGCACATTTGATGCGTCAAACAGGGACGATATGCTCTTTTTCTCCGACCGTCAAAACTGCTACAAAATGCGTCTTGACGATATTTCCGACACAAAAGCATCGGCACTCGGCGACTTTTTGCCTAACCTTTTGGATATGGAAGAGGGCGAAAAAATAGTTTATTGTTGCCCGTCAAACGAGTACAAAGGTTTCCTGCTTTTTGCTTATCAAAACGGAAAAGTTGCAAAGATTGATATGAAGAGTTTTGAAACAAAGACAAACAGAAAGCGTTTAACATCGTCATACAGCAGTGTTTCACCGCTTGCAGGCGTTTTATATATTGAAAGCGAATGTTTGGTTGCACTTTTTACCGATATTGATAAGTGCCTTTGTTTTGACACTTCAAAAATTCTTACAAAGTCGAGCCGTTCTTCGCAAGGTGTGGCGGTATTTACTTTGAGAAAAAAGAGCAGACTTGTTTCAATTAAACCGGGTTCGGCTCTTTCAAACCCCGGGAATTATATTACCAAAAATATTCCCGGCTCGGGATATTATTTAAAAGATGAAGACTCATCAAAACAACAACTTTCATTATTCGATTGACAAAAAATTCATATAGGGCTACAATAAGCCTGTTACTACGAAAGGAATTGATACCATGAAAAATCAAGAAAAAACAATGGACAAAATTGTCGCACTTTCCAAATCCCGCGGTTTTGTTTACCCGGGGAGTGAAATATACGGCGGACTTGCCAATACATGGGACTACGGCCCGCTCGGAGTTGAACTTAAAAACAACATCAAGAAGGCATGGTGGAAGAAGTTTGTTTCCGAAAACCGCTACAATGTCGGTCTTGATGCGGCAATACTTATGAATCCGCAGACATGGGTAGCATCAGGCCATCTTGCAGGTTTTTCCGACCCTCTTATGGACTGTAAAGAGTGCCACGAGCGTTTCAGAGCGGACAAATTAATTGAAGACTGGTGCGAGGAAAATTCTTTCACACTTCCAAAGCCGATTGATGCTTTTTCTCAGGAAGAAATGAAAAACTTTGTGGAGGAACATAATATTTTGTGTCCTTCCTGTCAAAAGCACAACTTTACGGACATTCGCCAGTTTAACCTTATGTTTAAGACCTTTCAGGGCGTTACAGAGGATGCGAAAAACACGGTTTATCTCCGTCCCGAAACTGCTCAGGGTATATTTGTTAACTTTTTAAATGTCCAAAGAACATCTCGCAAAAAACTGCCCTTCGGTATCGGTCAGATAGGTAAATCTTTCAGAAACGAAATAACTCCCGGAAACTTTATTTTCCGTGTAAGAGAGTTTGAACAGATGGAACTTGAATTTTTCTGTGAACCCGGCAGCGACCTTGAATGGTTCAGTTATTGGAGAAGTTTTTGCCGTGATTTTCTTCTTTCTCTCGGCATGAAAGAGGAAAATCTCCGTCTTCGTGATCACGACCCGGAAGAACTTTGCTTCTATTCAAAAGCAACTACCGATTTTGAGTTTATGTTCCCGTTCGGTTGGGGAGAACTGTGGGGCATCGCCGACAGAACGGACTATGACCTCACTCAGCATCAAAACACTTCAAACAAGGATTTAACTTACTTTGACCAGGAAAAGAACGAGCATTACATTCCTTATGTAATTGAGCCGTCTTTGGGCGTTGAAAGGTCTTTCCTTGCATTTTTGGTTGACGCCTATGATGAAGAAGTTGTTGACCAGGAAAAAAATGATGTCCGCACCGTTATGCATTTTCATCCGTTCTTGGCTCCCGTCAAGGCTGCAATACTTCCGCTTTCAAAAAAACTTGGCGAAGGTGCGTTAAAGATTTTTGAAGACCTCATCAAAAAATTCCCGTGTGAATATGACGATGCAGGCTCTATCGGAAAGCGTTACCGCCGTCAAGACGAAATCGGAACCCCCGTTTGCATCACATACGACTTTGACTCGGTTGAAGATAACTGCGTAACCGTTCGTAATCGTGATACTATGGAGCAAAAAAGAATTCCGATTGATTCACTTTCCGAATACATTGAAAAACTTATTGAGTTTTAAAAAGTAAAAAACACCGCTTATTAAAATGCACCCCAAAAATCAGCGTTTTTGGGGTGCATATTTTTAAATATATTTACTTTATAGATGCTTTTAGCAGCAAAACTTTATATTTCTCTTCTGCCTTCAAGGGCTCTTGCGAGGGTTACCTCATCTGCGTATTCAATGTTTGCACCGACAGGGATTCCGTGTGCAATTCTCGTAACCTTAATCCCGAACGGTTTTAAAAGCCGTGCGATGTACATGGCAGTAGCTTCTCCTTCAACGGTCGGATTTGTTGCCATAATGACTTCGGTAACATCTGAATTTATTCTTGAAACAAGTTCTTTAACCTTAATATCATCAGGACCTATGTCATCAATGGGGGAAATTGCTCCGTGCAGGACATGGTAAAGACCTTTGTACTCCCGGCTTTTCTCCATTGCAATGACATCTTGCGAGTCCTCGACAACACAGATAACGCTGTTATCTCTTTTTGCATCCGAGCATACCGCACAGGGCGATACATCGGTAAGATTTTGACATTTTTCACACAGGTGAATACTGTTTTTTGCGTTTATGATTGCATCTGCCATGGATTTTGCTTTTTGGAGAGGCATATCCATAACAAAAAACGCAAGCCTTATGGCACTTTTATGACCGATGCCCGGCATTTTTTCAAATTCTTCGATGAGATTTAAAAGGGCAGGTGGGAACACATCATCAACTCCTTAAAAAAGACCCGGGATATTAAGTCCGCCGGTAATTTTCTGCATAGAAGATGATGCCATCTCGTCAGCCTTTTTCATTGCCTCGTTTACGGCACTTATTACCATATCCTGAAGCATTTCAATGTCGTCTTGTGAAAACGCTTCCGGGTCAATGGTCAAAGAAACAAGTTCTTTTGCTCCGGAAACCTTGGCTGTAACAGCACCGCCGCCCGAAGATGCTTCTGCTGTTTTTTCGCTTAGTTCTTCTTGGGCTTTAAGCATTTCCGCCTGCATTTTCTGTGCTTGTTTCATCATATTTGCCATATTTGCACCGCCCATATTTCCGCCACGGTACGGGAAACCGCCTTTTGCCATAAAAAATCAATCCTTTCTTATTCTACATTAACAAACGGTTGTGCCAAAAGTTCATCAAGAGGGTCAATATCGCCGACAAAACCGCTCTTTGAAAAGTCCGAATCTGTCCTTGTAACTACGGGACAATCAACACCGCACACATCTTTGATTATTTTTTTGATAGTGTCGAGGTCGCCCGAAATCATATCTTTCATTTCTTTTCCGGCAGAATCGGAAAAAACTATTGCCAGTTTACCGTTATCTTCTCTGATTGATGCATTTTGAATAACTGTCTGAGCCATAATAGAGCATTTTTTTTCAATTTCCGAAATTATCTCCGGCCACATTTTAATAACGGGGTCGGCGACAGAACTGTTTTGAAGAAGTTGGCTTTTCGGAATTTCTTCAATTTCGACTTCTTCTTTTTCTTTTTCTTCTTTTGGGACTTGCTTTTCTTTTTTTACAACGGGTTGTGCTTTAACCTTAAAATCGCCCTCATCAAGACGCTTTTCAATTTCCGACAGCCTTTTTAAAATTGAATCAATGTCATTGCCTGCCCTTAAAAAGCACAGCCGTACAACGCTTGATTCAAAAATAACTCTCGGATTATTTACCGAGCGGGCAAGAGAAATTGCCTCGGAACAAACCTTTATTGCATACAAAAGTTTTTCGGGAGTGTAAAGATTTGAAATTTCAAAAAGCGACTCTTTTTCCTGCACAAAGTAAGAAGATTCACACTTTTTTGTAATAGACATAATAAGCATATCCCTAAACGCCTTAATTACATTTTCAAAAAAGGGAGAAATCAGCATACCCGAATTTACCGCATTTTCAATCGCCAAGAGGCTTTTTGTTGCATCGTTTCTGCCTATTGCATCGCAAAGAGAAATAATATTTTCATTCGTAAATGTTCCCGACATTTCAACGGCTGATGAAAGCGTAACTTTCTTATCCTCGCCTATGCAGGTTTCAAGCATTGAGAGTGCATCTCGCATTCCGCCGTCCGAAGCTGTCGCAATATAGGAAAGTGCCTCCTCATCGGCATCTATTCCTTCGCTTTTGCAGACAAACATAAGCCTGTTTTTAATGTCCTCGGCACTTATTCTTTTAAAATCAAACCTTTGGCAACGAGAACTTATCGTATCGGGAACCTTGTGCGACTCTGTTGTCGCCAAAACAAATTTTATATGCTCGGGCGGTTCTTCAAGCATTTTTAAAAGTGCGTTAAAAGCACCGCTTGAAAGGTTATGCACCTCGTCAATTATGTAAACCTTGAATTTGAGTTCCGTTCCTGTATAAACCGCACGGGAGCGAAGTTCACGGATATCATCAACACCGCTGTAACTTGCGGCATCAATTTCTTCAACATCCATAATCTGACCGTTTAAAACGCCACGGCAGTTCTCACACTCGTTACACGGGTTAAAATCAACGGGATTTCGGCAGTTAATCGCACGGCTCAAAATCCTTGCGGTAGATGTTTTCCCCGTGCCTCTCGGACCGCAGAAAAGGAAGGCGTGTGAAAGTCTTTGTGACGCTATTTCATTTTTAAGAGTTTTGGTAATATGGCTCTGTCCGACTACATCGTCAAAAGTGAGCGGACGATATTTTCGATATAAAGACTGATACGCCACAAAAATCCCTCCCCAAAAAAAACGCCGTACATCCCGAAATCGTTATGTTATCATACGCGGTATCCTGACAGCCGACTCCTTTCAGGCTTCCTCACGGCACATAAGAAGAAAACGCTTATTGCTGCTCGGTTCCCCGCCTGACACATTCACGCACTCTCATTGCGTGAGACCCAAAAATCAACATCACTTATCAGTGCCTGCCATACAAAAAACACACCTCAAACGGGATATGACCTCCGCTGTAGCGGATTGCGGATGCAGGGCACCGCTAACTCCCCGGCTGTACGACATATATATTATACACCAAATACTCTTGTTTATCAAGATTTTTTATAGTATAATTGAAAAAAGAGGTGAGAAAAGTGCTTAGAATCATACGAGGCAGAGCGGGAAGCGGAAAAACATGTTTTATATTGGACGAATTAAAAAATAAGGAAAATTCTCTTTACATAGTTCCCGAGCAGTTCTCGTTTTCTGCGGAAAAAAAGGTAATTGAGAAGTTAGGCTATGCGGGGTTGGGCGGCACGGAAATTTTGTCTTTTAAGAGGCTCTGTTACAGAATTAACTCAAAAAAAACGGACGAAAGAAGCCGAATAGACAGTGTTTCTCAGATTATGATTTTAGACTACCTGACAAAGAAAAATGCAGATAAACTCTCACTTTTCGGAGGTTCGGCAAAGAAAAATTCAATCGCCTCTTTGTGCCAAAATTTAATTTCAATCTTTAAAAGATATTCCTTAACTCCCATTGATTTAAAAAACGCAAAAGAGCAAGTGGAAAATCCCATCTTAAAAATGAAACTTTCCGACAGTGAGTTAATTTATCGTGAATACAATGAATTTTTGGGTAAAAATATGCTTTCGACAGAGGACGATTTGACAATTTTAAAAGAAAACATAGAAGAGGGACTCTTTATTTACGAAAATGTTTACATTGACCAGTTTACATCATTTACACCGCAGGAGTATGCGGTAATAGAAGCAATGTGTAAAAAAGGCGTTTTTGTTACGATTTCTCTTTGTACGGGCGAAAGCGAAGTCTTTTCGATAACAAGCGACACTTTAAAAAGGCTTTTAAAAATAGGTGATTTCTCGATTACGGAAATTGAAGGAGCAATGAAAAGTTCCAAGGAGGACATAAAGTATATGGAAAAAGTCCTTTCGGATAAAAATTCGCTTCCTTATGAAAAAAAGCCCGAAAACATCAAACTTTTCAGAGCAAAGGACAGATTTTTTGAAGTTGAAGCACTTTGCCGTGAAATAACATATTTAGTGTGTGAGAAAGGTTACAAATACTCGTCAATTGCGGTAATTCTCCGTGATGTCGGAGAGTACGAAAGCCTTTTGGAGCGGGTTTTTGACCGATTTAACATACCTATTTTTATAGACAGGAAAACCCCTCTTTCATCACATTCTTCGGCGTATGCTTTACTTTGTGCGATTGAAGTTTTGACAAGCGGTTTTTCGCTTGACAGTGTAGTTTCTTACGCAAAAACCGGTCTTTCAAAAATCAGTATGGAAGATGCGGACTTTTTTGAGAATTTTTGCCTTCAAACAGGGGTTAAACCGTGGGATTTGAAGGACGAAGAACGATTTTTAAAGCGGGAGAAAATGTATAAACCGCTCTACTCAAAAAAGAGTGAAGAGGACAGCGAAAAACTCAAAGAAATCAGAGAAAAACTTATAAATCCGCTTTTGGAACTTGACAAAAATTTAAAAGACGGCGGAAAAGGACAAGACATAGCAAAAGCGTTTTATGATTTTATTTTTCAAAGCGAAATGGAAGAAAAAATCAAAAATGATGTGCAAATTCTGCTTGATATAGGCGAGGTGTCGCTCTCACAGAGCGAAAAAAGGGTATATGACCTTTTAATTGAAACTTTAAATTCTTTTTCTGCGGCGTTTTATGATGTAACACTTACAAAAAGCGAGGTTTTGGAATGTTTTAAAAGCGGACTTTCAGAAAAAGAAGTGGGAATTATCCCCGACTTTGAAAACGCAGTTACCGTAGGAAGCATTGACAGGGTAAAGGGCAGTGATGCAAGAGCCGTATTTATTATCGGTGCAAATGACGGAGCGTTTCCCAAAACCGCACAAAGCGAAGGAATCTTTGATGATATTGATATAGAGGACATCAAAAAAACGGGTTTAAATATGCCTCCGACCTCCCGTGAAAATGCGAAAAACGAAGAACTTTTGATGTATAATGCACTCTGCTCGGCACAAGAGTTTTTATATGTGAGTTACCCCGTTTCAAATTCGGACGGTTCACCGCTTCGTGAGTCCGTTATGGTGTCGGTTTTGACTGACAATTTTAAGAAATTAAAGCCGATAAACGAAGAAACAGACCTTTTGCCCATTGATTATGTTTCGGGCAAAGATGCAACTCTTGAAACCATGGTCAGATTTTTGTCAAAAGACAGCGAAAACCACACATTCCGTGAGGTTTTAAGCATCTACGAAGAGGAAGACAGAGAAAAACTCATTGACTTTTATAAGGCGAAAAATATTGATACGACAGATGCAAAAATCAGTGAAGAAATATGCGAGGAACTCTTTAAAAACGGACTGTACACAAGCGTTTCAAGACTCGAATCTTACAGAAGATGTCCGTTTTCATACTTTGCAAAATATGTACTGGGGTTAAAGCCAAGAGAGGTTTTTGATTTCAAAGAAAGCGATGTCGGAAGTTTTTTGCACGACTTTACGGACGCTCTTTGCAAAGAAATCGGTCTTTCAAAAGAATCCTGGCAAAGTATTACTCAGGAGGAAATGAAGGAGAAAGCCGAAAAACTGTTTGAAAGTTTTACAAGCCGGATAAGTTCGGAGGCTCTTAAAAATTCAAGCAGACTTGTATATACTTTGATGAGGCTCAAAAACTGTGCTGTTTCAAGTGCTTCTTTGTTGTTGGAGCATATACAAAGAGGACAGTTTGAACCGCTCGGTTACGAGATAGAGTTTTCAAACAACGGCGATTTTAAGCCTCTTACGGTAAATGTAGGCGGAAAAAAAATAACCCTTTCGGGAAGAATTGACCGAGCCGACAGGCTGAAAACCGAAGAGGGAGAATTTGTAAGGATTGTTGACTACAAAAGCGGAAACAAAAAGTTTGATTTGGGCGAAGTTTACTTTGGATTAAACCTTCAATTGGCAGTTTATTTGACAACGCTTTGTGAAAATGAGGGCTATAAGCCTGCCGCAATGTTGTATTTCAGATTTGACTCGCCGTCTATAAGCCTTGATATTGATTCAAGCGAGGAGGAATATCAAAAAGAAAAGCACAACGCTCTTAAAATGGACGGGCTTGTTTTAAATGACGAAAAAATACTGACCGCTATGGACAACGACATCACAAAAGATTTACCCATTATCCCTGCGGCAGTAACGGATAAAGGGGTAAAAGGCAAAAACGCAATTACAAACGAGCAATTTCAAAACCTTTTTGAAAGGACAAAAAAGTGCGTAAGAGAACTTTCAAAAGGGATTTTCAGCGGAAATTTTGATGTGTTTCCGACAGAAGGAGCGTGTGAATATTGCGAGTTTTTATCACTTTGCCAGTTTGATGCCGGCATGAAAAAATGCAGAATAAATAAAAACCCGTCATTTAAAGACAGTGAACTCTGGGATAAAATGAATAAAGAAAAGGAGAAATAAAAAACACCCAAAAGGGTGTTTTTTATACTACTCTAAAATTGCTCCGCTTAAATTTCTCACCGATAAAAGTGTTATTTTGTTATTTTCGGAAACTTCAAAAACATACTGAAATTTTTCAAGCGGTTGTACGCTTTCCCAAGGACGAAGATACGCTATTGTAAGTGTGCCTCTTCCGGCGGTTTTCCCCGTAACCATAAAATCAAATCTTCCGCCTTTTCCGACAGGCTGAGGGGTTTCATCGGAAAAGTCCAGCACATAGTTTATATCTACATTTAAGATGTCCTCATCACAGTCAAAAATTTCCCAGGTAAATCCCGTTGTGGGATTTCCGTCATGAGAAAAAACTATTTCGTCCTGCTCGTAGTTTGAAAGGTCGAGTGCTATATCGCTTCCGTCTGCGTAGTCAATTACAACCTCGGGAGAGCCAACGGCATACGGTGCGATTTCGTAAGGGTTGTAATATATGTTAAGTGAATCATTTGTAAGATAGAAGTTTGCATCTCTCTTTTTCTCATCTATTTCCTTTTTTGTTTCGTCCGTAAATTCGCCGTATGAAGAAAGAAGATTTTCAAACTTTTCTTTTACGATTTCGTCTGTTTCATCCTGTTCTTTTCCCAATATATCGGAAAGCGAAAATTCTTTACACAAAACCATCTGGAAAGTTCTTGACTCTCTTTCCGTATTAGGATGCGGTCCGCCGAGGTAACTGTACTGATAAGTCGTAACGGACAAAAGGTCGTTTCGGTTAATGCTGACATCGTATGTCAAACTAACCTCTAACGGACTGAAAGTGTCGCCCATGTTACGGTAAAGTTCTTGTGCATCTGAAACATAATCGTTCTTTGCGGAATTAAAGAGTTCCTCTGCTTTTAATTTGTAGTCGTTATTTAACGATTCGACAAATGAATCGTTTTCAAAAAGAGTGAGATTATCCGCATAGTCATAAATTATGGGATAAACACAACTTACACTGATTAAAAGCGTACCGTCTTCGGAATAAATTTCTTCATCTATTCTGCCCGATTTAATCTTGTACTGACCGTCTTTTCTTATGATGATTGCCGTGCGTGCGGTATCGTCCCAATCGACAAAACATCCAAGGGATTCGGAAACTGCACGGAGCGGAATAAGAGTTCTTCCGTCAATAATTACCGGCGGAGCGTCTAACTTAACTTCTTCGCCGTTGAGCCACATAACATCTTTTTCTATTTCAAACAAAATACTGTTAGGGCCTTTCCTTGCGGAAACAAACACGCCCTCACCGGTGCTTGTGTAGGTGACACTTGCATCCAGCGTTTCAAAAACGGCACGCATGGGAACCATGGTTCGTTCATTCATTATCATCGGCGGAACATCAAATCTCATCTGTTCACCGTTAAAAGTAACATTTACATCACTTGCAAATGCCAAGGTTGATACTGCTAAACAAAAAACAAGTAAGATGCTTGCTTTTTTAAGTAACTTCATAATAAAACCTCCCTTTTTGATTATTGTATCACACAGACAACAAAAATGCAATAAGAAAAAAACTTCCCCAAAAGGAAATTAAAAGTCTTCTGCATTTTTAAATACAGAAAAACCCACCGTTTTGGCGGGTTTTTTCATTATGATAATCTAAAACTTTTCATAACAGTCTGTGCGTTTTAAAGTTCTGCTTCAATTTTGTCTGCAAGACTATCAAGCCAATTACCTTCAAAAAGTTCAATCATTCCCTTGTCCGAACTGTTTGCAAGCCTGTTATCTATCGGAATTTCGCACGAAATTTCAATGCCTGTGTCTTTTGCAACAGACAAAATATCGCTGTCGCCGAAGATATGGTGGCAACTGTTACAATCGGGGCAAACAAAATAACTCATATTTTCAACTATTCCGATAATCGGAATGTCTAAAAGATTTGCCATTTTAACCGCCTTTTTAACAATCATGGAAACGAGTGTTTGCGGTGTCGTAACAACTACTATCGCATCAACGGGAATCGACTGAAATACTGTTAGAGGAACATCACCCGTCCCGGGAGGCATATCAACAAACATATAGTCAACATCGCCCCAGACGGTTTCCGTCCAAAACTGCTTAACCGCTCCTGCAATTACAGGACCACGCCATACGACCGGGTCAGTGTCATTTTCAAGCAAAAGGTTGGTTGACATAATTTTTGTACCGAGTTTTGATTCCTCGGGAATAATGCCGATTTCCGAGCCTTTTGCACGCTCGGTTATCCCAAACATTTTCGGAATTGACGGACCCGTGATGTCGGCATCGAGGATTGCGGTTTTGTAACCTTTTCTCTGCATCAAAACGGAAAGAAGAGAAGTTACCAAACTTTTTCCCACTCCGCCTTTACCACTGACAACCCCGATTACTTTTTTGACATTTGAAAAATCGTTTGTCTTTTCGATAAAATCTTCTTTTGACTGCTTTTCGGAGCAATTTTCAGAACAAGTTGAGCAGTCATGAGTACATTCTGACATAAAATACCTTCTTAAAATTATTGTGCTTCGTATCCTGATTTAAGTGCCTGCAAGTTGCTGTCAAAAAGTGCTGCCTTTGAAGGGGGGACAGTCTTTTTAAGAGCCTTTTCCAAGGTTTCAAACGAAAGTCCTGTTTCTCTTGCCAAAGCACCGACCAAAATCATATTAGCCAAAGTCTTAACGCCTTTTTCGTCTGCTATTTTGGTTGCGGGAAGTTTTACAACCTTAACATCCGTTCTTTGTACATCACGGTTTATTAACGAGGAGTCATAAATAATGATTCCGCCGCTTTTAACCGTTTGTTCAAACTTGTCAAGTGAGGGCAAATTCATCGCCATCAAAACACTCGGCTCTGTTATAAACGGAGAACTGACAGGCTCATCGGATAAAATTACATGGCAGTTGCAAGTTCCGCCACGCATCTCGGGACCGTATGACGGAAGCCAGGAAAGTTCTTTGTTTTCAACCATTCCGCAATATGCCAAAAGTTTGCCTGCAAAAAGAATTCCCTGTCCGCCGAAACCTGCCATAATTATCTCATGTGTCATTATTTTTCCCCTCCTTTGTCTTTATATACACCTAAGGGATAATAAGGAAGCATATTTTCTTCCATCCACTTGTTTGCTTCGATAGGAGAAAGTCCCCAGTTTGTCGGGCAGGTTGCAACAACCTCAACCAAAGAGAAGCCCTTTCCTTCAAGTTGATACTCAAAAGCCTTTTTGATTGCGGCTTTTGCGTTCTTGATGTTTTTAATGTTATTTACCGCAACACGCTCGATGTATGCTACACCGTCAAGTTGAGAGAGCATTTCGCTGACTTTGATGGGATAGCCTGCAATGTTAACATCTCTGCCGTAAGGTGTAGTCTGTGTAACCTGACCGGGAAGAGTGGTGGGAGCCATCTGACCGCCGGTCATACCGTAGATAGCGTTATTTATAAATATTGTAGTAACTTTTTCACCACGGGTTGCAATGTGAACTGTTTCGGCAGTACCTATTGCCGCAAGGTCGCCATCGCCCTGATAGGTAAATACAACTTTGTCCGGAAGTGCTCTTTTGATACCCGTTGCAACAGCCGGAGCACGACCGTGGGAAGCCTCCTGCATATCACAGTTAAAGTAGTTGTACGCAAAAACCGAACAGCCGACCGGGGCAACGCCTA
>JAZLFH010000039.1:0-2013 GCA_045615705.1 Clostridia bacterium | reverse complement strand
GAAAATGCGGCTCTTTCTTCAAAACTTAATGAAATTGACAGAAGAAAAAAACGCGGCTTTATTTCTGTATTGATAATTTGCGTTGTCGGAATAATAGTATCAGTTGTTGTTGCATTATGTGCTACTGCAGATAAAGGTATGAATTCAGAAGTAAAAGATGCCGGTCAAAACAACACCTCTATTGTTTTTGCGGAAAAAACCTTTGTTCCTTCATCAACCCTTGAAGAATACATATTTAGTGCGGTCAATGAAGATGAATATTGTTGTTCTTTGGAAACCAAATATGCTGTTTATAAAGATTCAAGCGGGGAAGACCATAAGATTGTAATAGATTGCAGTTGTTATACCGATTATGTAATACTTCAGGTTGGGAAAAAAGATTATTTTTACAGTGAGTCAAAATTAAATACAGATTGGTTTAATATTGAGAATATAGATTCACTTTCTTTTACAAGAAAAAGTATTACTTACAATTACGATGATTACTATGACTATGATGACTATGATGACTATGAAGATTATAAATATTATTGCTCTGATCAGAATGGCGATATTGATGTAATAAACTGTTTTTGTGACTTTTATAACTATAAGGGCGATCCGATTGATAAAAGTATAACTCAAAGATTTATGGGGGAAAAAGCATATACTGTTTCAATTGAATTCAACAATTTTTCATTTTGTTACACCGATATTGATTTCGGAGAATTCTTTAAGGATGACAAGGGGAATGTATATTTTTACGATTATATAACCGCAAATGCGTATTCTGTAGGAAAGGAGTTGAGCAACTTTGTCTATGAGAACCAAAAAACTTAATGATCTTATAGCTGATCAGCAAGCTATTTTAGACACAATAAAAGCCGAAGCACAAGCATTAGATAATGAAGATCTTTCGCAACAAAACGAAATACTTAAAGCCAGACTTGAAGAGGTTTCAAAATCCGAACAGACTTTAAAGAACGAAAACGAAAGCATGAAAAAGGCACTTTCAACAACCAAAGCCGTTCTCTTTACAAAAATGGCAAACGAAAAACTGCTTGTGTTCAAAAGTACTCAAAAGAAAATTGAAAGCATTTATTATCATGAGGAGCATAAAGTTGAAAGTAAGCTTGATTCATATGCGGCTGATTGCAAAGAAAGTCTGCAAAGTACAATCAGCGCAATAGAGGAATACGGCTCAAATGAATTTCAAGATATTTTACAACAAATGAATGCTCTTAAAGACGAAGTTGACCGAAGAAGAGCAGAAATCGCAGAATACCAAAAAACACAAATGGAAAATGCTGCAAAAACCAATTATGTAATTGGTGAGCAGTTGAAAAATGAGCCTCTCACCGAGGCAGAACAAAGAAGTGCATTAAAACAAAAGAGTCTCGAAAGTTTTATTGGCTTGAATGTTCTTGGTAAGGCAGGAATTTTTCTTTTTATTATAGGAATAATTATGTTGGGCAGATTTGCTTATGTTCATATGTCAGATGTGTTCAAAGGCGGAATTATGTATCTCCTTGGTGCGGTTCTGATTGTAATCGGCGAATTATTTCACAAGAAAGAGAAAACAGTTTTTTCTGCAACATTAATCAGCGGCGGTGTTGCTACATTATATGCAGCAGCAACAACGTGTTATTTTGCTTTTGATTTATATAATGAAACTATCGCGTTTGTTTTGTGCGTTATCATTACTGCAATTGCAATTGTAATTTCAAATCAGGTAAAAAATCAGGTTGTATGTTGTTTTGCTGCGGTTGGCGGGTATTTACCCGTAGTTGCTCTCTATATAATCGGTTTCGGCAGTGCAGCTGCAAACAAGGCTTTTTTGCCGGTGTCAAGTGTTTACTTTTGCCTTTTAGCAATTGTTTTATTTATAATGACTTATAATAAGAAATGGTATGCAGCGCAGTTTATCGGATACAGTCTTCATCTTATAGCGATTGGCGGCGTTGCAAAATGTGCATATGCTGTAAGTATACTTCCGGGTTACGGTTTTGCACTTCCTCTTGCTGCGGCATTTTC
>JAZLFH010000038.1:0-7793 GCA_045615705.1 Clostridia bacterium | reverse complement strand
ACGATATCACTTGCATCACAATTCAGTTTCCCGGCAATCCCCGCCGAAATTCTCTCTGCAACCTCAACTCCTCCGGTGCAACAAGTATTGGCAATCCCGCTGTTACAAATACACGCCATCGCTTTACCGTTTTTTAGGTGTTCTCTTGTAACCGTAATCGGTGCACCGTAAACCAGATTTGTTGTATATACAGCCGCACAAGAAGCAATCTTCTCGCTGACAATTAATGATAAGTCTTTTTTTAATTTGTTTTTTCTTACGCCGCAATGGATGCCGTTTGCTTTAAAGCCTTTTGCGGCACATACGCCACCACCAATTATTTTCATTATCTTTTACCTCCGTATTTTAAGTTTAGCCCCAAACATTCATCAAGCCCCAAACAGATATTCAAGTTTTGTATTGCCGAACCCGATGCTCCTTTTCCTAAATTATCAAAGCGTGAAACCAAAAGGATTCTGTCATCGTTTCCATAAACCGATATTTCCATATCATCGAATCCCGAAAATTCACAACTTGATAAGAAATTGTCTGAATTATCAACGAAATGAACCAACCCGCTTTTGTAATATGTCTTGTAGATTTGCTTTATTTCGTCAATACTTCCGTTAATTGATTTCTTAAATATCGGCACCACAACTTCCATTCCCGAATAATAGGGTGCAACAATCGGACAAAAGACGGGGGCAACTAAAAGCCCACATATTTTTTGCATTTCGGGCAAATGCTTATGATTTTGAGAAACACCGTACATTCTCGGTGCATCAAATAAATCCGGCCTGCTGTCCGATTCGTATTCCGCAATCATTTTCTTTCCGCCGCCGGAATAACCGGTAAGTGAAAATGAGGAAATGAGTGCCTCCTTCGGAACAATACCGTTTTCCACAAGCGGAGCAACCAAGGATATAAAACCGCTTGCATGACAGCCGGGATTTGCGATTCTTTTTGATGTTCTGATTTTTTCTTTGAAATCGGATATCTCCGGAAATCCGTATGTAAAGTTTTCATTTGTTCTGTGTGCTGTCGAAGTATCAATAATCACGGTTGACGAATTACTGATAAACGATACGGATTCCTTTGCTGCATCGTCCGGCAGACAAAGAATTGCAACATCTGCACGGTTTAACGCTTCTTTTCGTGCATTTTCATCCTTACGCAACTCGTCCGGAAGAACAATCAAACGGATATCGGCTCTTGCAGATAGTCTTTCCTTTATCCTTAGTCCCGTGGTTCCCGCACTTCCGTCAATAAAAACATTTTTCATTGAAGCACCCCTAAACATGAATATTGTGTGCATATATGCACATATAATTTAATAATTATGCATAATAATACCATAGACATTGTAATGTGTCAAGAGGAATTTTAAAAAATTTATTTAAATTTTCGCATTTTACAGACATTCATGACCCGGCATCGCATTTTGCAATGTTTTTGAATATTTATGCATATCTTGTTCTAATTCAAATTAAATTTATGAAAACAGTATTGAAAGATAATTTTTGCATAACGAAGGGGCTGGTGCAAAATGCACAGACCACGCAAATCAAACAAAAGGCTTAAAACCGCCATTTTGAAATCACATAGAAGATAAAATGACATCAAAGTTAAGGTAGAAATTCGTTGTTTGACGAATTTCAGGTTTTAATTGCTTTGCGTTTTGGAAATCTAGCCTCTCGGAGTACTTTTGTACGCCTTCGGGTAAGGCAGACAAAAGCGATCAGAACACGCTTTAACCGTTGATATTTTGCCGCTTTTTACCTCTTCGTCCTCGATGGGCGTCAGCACATCTTCGTCCTCTTCGGCAAAAATCAACTAAAATCTCTTAGGTTAAAGTCCTGCGGAGTTTATTGTGAGCAAATTTTTGTCAAGCCAAGGAAAGAGGCACAGTTAATACTTCCGTATTGACAAGCCTATTGACGAAGGGGTGGCATAAATTTGCCAAAATAAACCGAGTTCGGATTACTTTCGTCTGCCTAGGCAAAAAGCAAGGCTTTTTGCCTCAGTTTGTCCAATCTGCACTATTTTCCCCTCAGCCCCAATAAGGAGCTGATAGCAATGAATTTTGGAAATTCATTTTGCTACAGCTCCTTAAATTTGTTCTATTTGGGAGAACACTGTGCCCTCTACATTCGTAAGTATAGAAGCTGTTTCTCCCGTCCTGTGATTGATATTTTATATTATCAGAAGGCAGATTACACCATTCCGAAATGCTTTAACGCAAAGGTTTTGTTTTCCCGTATCAACTATTACCGACACTTATAAATACGCTTTCGGAAGGCAGAACTCTGTCCTATTTTACTTTCGGTGCAGGCAATTCTTTATACATTGCATTAAGCAAGTTTGTAAGAACAACTTATTTTCCACATCATTTGCCATTAACATTTTCTTTGCACCTTCATAAGGAAATTCGCATTCTGCATTTGGCATATATTCTATCGCAGATTTTACGGGCTTTACAAGAAATCTGTCATCATAATCAACTTGGTTTTGAATTTTTGATACTACGACCAGCAATAAAATACCCGCTTAATATCACTAAATAAACAGCGATCATACACATTATCATCCCACAGCCGGACAAATGGTACTCTTTCTTAAACATGAAATATATCATATTAGTTGCAAAACAATCGAAAAGAAAATTTACGGCATATGTACGACATACAAACAGTACATTGATTTTTCTATCGTTTACTCTAAATTTTTCTAGTATTATCCGCAATTTTTCAATGATATTTTTTTCTTCTAAAACCGTATCTATCCATATATATTTTCCTAAAACAATTGAAAGAATAAAAAAACTCAGTTTCCAATTGATTCCAATGAAAGACAAGAGGATAATCACAGAAATACCTACTGTAAGTTCCTCTATTTCATAAGCATCAAGCGGTTTTGTTCTTTTATTTTTGATATGAAGTTTATATACAAATTTGATAAGTATCCCATAAAACATCAGGAAAAAGGGAATATGAATACCTGTTTCAAAGATTGCTGTCAGCCATGGTATATCTGAATGAAGAAAGAACAGAATCAGATACCCTATTGTAAGTATAATCCCCTCTATAATCATTAAAAAAAGTATCTCACCTACATGATTTATTTCTTCTGAAATTATAATATTTGTATTTTTTCTCTTCTCCGGATGAAATTTGTTGCAATAAAACTGTGATATAGCGAGTTCATCTCGATAAATTGAGATATGATATGATGTAGTTGCTATCATAGAGAAGAGTATATTAATCAACACAAATTTGTCCATTCTCACTTTCCTCTCAACAAAATATCAGACATTTTATCAACATAAATAAATTTAAAACTGTCCGTACCGTTTTCTTATATCCAAGTCCGCAATAGTTCATTTTTTCTTATTTTCCGTAACTATCCTATATTTATTTTCGAAACTCCAAGTTGCATTACCGAGTAACCGTGATAAAGACTTCACAAAACTTCTGTACACCGTCTTCTCCCAATACATATATATTTGGTAAATATGTCATTCTTGCTCTGCTGTATGCAATCCTCTCAACACCCATATCAAATGCTGTATGATTTACGAGTGCAACATCGCAATGCTCGTCTTTCGCAGCTTTCATAAATTTCATAACCGACTGCTTTTGAACTTCTTTTCCTGCTTTATCTCCCCACGGCGGAGTTGCTCCACCGAAAAGACAGGCGATATGCTTTTCTCCGTTATCTAAAACAGGGAAAATATAACTCATGCAGCCCGCTGTGTGCCCCGGTGTAGCAATCACTTTGATTTGCTTATCTCCGCAATCAATAGTATCGCCATCACTTATATAACTGTCAATGCAAAACGCTTTCCAGCAATCTGAACGACCTTCTTCGCTTGGTGTTGAAAGCCTTAAGTCATCATCGGATTTTGAAAGAATAGTTTCCGCATTATGATTATCTTTTAGCCATTTACCGCAGCCGACATGGTCAATATGACCGTGTGTCATAACAAATTTTGAAATAGGACAGTTTTCCCAACCTGCTTGTGTAATTGCTATAAGGATTTGATTATATACTCCCTCATCCGGCCATATACCATCAAATATCACTAATCCGGATTCGGTCTTCCATACATAACAGCAGGTTTCGAGTTGTGCTACAATCAAAAGGTCATCAAATATCTGTGCGGAAGTAAAATACGACATATCCTCCATACGCTTTATCGTTTCAAATGACAAATTTGGTTTATCTCTCATTTTTTTCACCATCGAATTATAATTAAACACCTTTTGACATCAATACTACGGTCTCTGTGTGGCTTGTGTGAGGGAACTGGTCAAAGGGATAAGCACATTTTACCGAAAATCCATTTTCGCAAAGTATATGTGCATCTCTTGCAAGGGTTGCCGGGTTGCATGAAACATACACCAATCTCTTAGGCTTCATTGAAATTATTGTATCAAGAAGTTCTTTGTCGCAACCTTTCCTCGGCGGATCAACAATTACCAAATCTGCTCTTACGCCCTCATTGTAGAGATGTTCTACCTCTGTTTCTGCCGAACCGCAATAAAATTCGGCGTTTTCTATACAATTTAGTTTTGCATTTTCCTTTGCATCCTTCACGGCTCTCGGCACAATCTCAATTCCGATTACCTTTTTTGCACTTTTTGCAGCAAGAAGCGACATTGTTCCTATTCCGCAATAAAGGTCAAACACGGTGTCGTCTTTTTTTGCATCTAAAAGGCTCATCGCCTTTTCGTAAAGTTTTTCAGTTGTATTACGATTTACTTGATAAAATGATTTATATCCTATCTTGTAGTTAATTCCCAAGATTGTATCAAATACATAATCCCTTCCGAAGATGATTTTATCCTCTTCACCGATGATAACATTAGTATCTTTGTTATTTATATTTTGGACCAAACCCACAATTTTTGTATTTAATTTTAAATTTTTTAACCTATCGCACAGGGCGTTTGCGTTTGAAATTTCGCCTTTTTTTGTTACTATTACAACTACTGTTTCGTCTTTTCCGTTTCTTGTATAGATGTGTCTTATTAGTCCTTTTTTTGTTTCTTCGTCATATATCGGAATTTTGTTTTCGTCCAAAAAATCCGTTATTTCATTTTTTATTTTGATACTGTCTTCGTTTACAAGCACACATTCGTCCGCATCAACAATTCGGTGTGAATGCGGTGCAAAAAATCCTGCTATTGTCTTGTTTTTTACTTTTCTTACGGGAAACTGTGCTTTATTTCTGTATTTTAAGTGCGGTTCGCTTTTGGTACAAGGAAATACATCCGTTTTTATCTTTCCTATTCTTTCAAGAGCATCCTTGACTGTCTTTGTCTTGATTTCAAGTTGCTTTTCGTATTCCGTTGTGAGCAGACTGCACCCCCCACACCTTGCAAAGGACTTGCATTTTGAATCGCATCTAAACTCTGACGGTTCAACTATTCTCTCAATTTTTCCGTATGCGTAGTTCTTATTCACTTTTAATATTCGTATATCCACGACATCTCCAACCACCGCACATGGTACAAACACCGCAAAGCCATTGATTTTTGCTATGCCATCGCCATCTGATGTAACTGAAACTATATTAGAGCGGAGTATTTCGTTTTTTTCCATGTATCGTCCCTCTTACAATAAAAAACTTTGTATCCGAGCGGTTGCAGGTCTATTTTTGCTCTGTGGTTATTAAGTGTTATCTTCTCTTTTGTAAAAACTTCTTCAATCTCGCAAATTCCGAATCTTCCAAGTTCAAGTTCAAAACTTGAATACTCACAAGCATCGGAATTTATCATTATGATGATGCATTCGTCATTTTTACTTTTTCCAAACACATCTTTTCCGCCAACAATATCACGCATATAGCAAACGGTATTGTTTAAATACAAAAGATTTTCAAAATCGCCCGTCATAAGTGATTTGTATTTTTTTCTGAGTGCTATAAATTTTTTGTGTATCTCGGTTAAATTCTTATCTTCGTTTCCCCACGGAAAGCACCTTCTGTTAAATGGGTCTGCATATCCGAAAAGTCCTGCCTCATCTCCATAATAAACGCTTGGTGTACCGGGAAATGTCATTTGCAAAAGAACCGCTAATTCGAGGCGTTTTTTTGCCAGCTCTTTATCAGATTCACTTATTGAATACTTTGCCTGTTCCTCTCGCGAAAGCAAACGAAAATCAGGTGCACCCGAAAGAACCGTAAGTGCTCTTGCAATATCATGTCCCGAAATCAAATTGAGTGCCGAATAAAAAGCCTCTTTGGGGTAGTTTTCCTTCATAGACAGAAGTTTTTTTAAAAAGACTTCTGCGTTAGTTTTGTTTGTAAGATAATCCATAACGGCATCTCTAAATACATAATTCATTACAGAATCGAGTTCTCCGCCCCACAAAAACGCTCTTTGGACTCCGTAACTTACTTTGTTTGAAGCATCTTCCCACACTTCACCGATTATCATTGTGTCTTTATTTTCTTCTTTTACAGCCTTTCTGAGTTCTTTTATAAACTCATCGGGGAGTTCGTCAGCAACATCAAGACGCCAACCCATTACACCTTTTTTTATCCATCTTTTAACTATCGAATCTTTATTTCTTAAAATGTAATCTAAATAGTCGGGATTTACTTCATTTACATTGGGAAGCGTGTCAAACCCCCACCAACAATCGTACTTATCAGGAAAGTTTTCAAAATTATACCATCCGAAATACTTTGAATCTTTGCTTTGATATGCTCCCTTTTCATCAAAATTGCCATACTTATTAAAATACTTGCTGTCCGCTCCCGTATGGCTGAAAACCCCGTCCAAAATTACAGATATACCTTCTTTTTTTGCTTCTTCAATAAACTCGTCAAAGGCTTTGTTTCCGCCTAAGTTGTCG
Organism: Clostridia bacterium; assembly: GCA_045615705.1. Lineage (GTDB taxonomy): Bacteria > Bacillota > Clostridia > UMGS1883 > UMGS1883 > JAZLFH01. The sequence continues at coordinate 953 of JAZLFH010000038.1, read as the reverse complement.
TCAATGTTTTCATAATCCGATGTATCGTAACGATGATTTGATGAAGACTTAAAAACAGGGTTAAAGTATATTGTGTTTATTCCAAGTTCTTTAAGATACGGAATTTTTTCTTTAATTCCGTAAAAATTACCTCCGAAAAAGTCATTTGACAGATACTCTCCGCCAAACTGTTCTGCCGTATAATAGGGTTCATCGCCCCACTCTCTCTTTATTCCGTGGCATACAGTGTCTTTTGAAGCAAAAAATCTGTCCGGAAATATTTGATATACTATTGCATTTTTCATCCAGTCGGGTGTTTTGAAATTCTTATGATAAACCGTGATTTGATACAATTTATCCGGCTTTTCGTTTGTCATTTTTCCTAATCCGCCAAGCAAATTATCGTTATTGGAAAAATACTTGGTCTGTGAGTCTGCCGTAACCTTAAAATAATACCACAGAAGGCACGGCTCGTTCGGAACATCAATGTAGCACTCATAAATTCTGTTGTTTGCAATTTCCGCAACAAAATACATGGGAATTTTTTTATCATCAACAAATAAAGACACCTCGTTTGGTATCTCAAAAGATGAAACCGAAATACGCATTCTTATTTTTTCGCCTGTTGCCACCGCACCTTGCGGATAGCGATAAAATTTGCGTCTTGAATGATGTTCTAAAAACATATCAGCACCTACTCTTTGTGTTATGAGTATATCACATGTTTGACAATTGTTCAATACAATAAAAAAAATTGGGCTGTTTCAAAATGCACAGACCACTATTTTGCTTTCAGTCCAAAAGTGGGGTGTCGCAAAACGCGACACCCCACTTTAAAGTTTTAAGGAATCAGTCCTGGACTAAGTAGAAGCCCTTTCTGCCGATATACTCTATTTGACCTTCGTAGAATGCATATACAGCAACATATCCCTTCTTGCCATTCTTAATGCCAAGGCTGTTCAATTTAGCAGACG
>JAZLFH010000037.1:0-52942 GCA_045615705.1 Clostridia bacterium | reverse complement strand
CCATTTTTGCCATTGCCTCTTTTGCATAATCGGAAAGGATTTCTTTATCGGAGAATTTATCAAGTAGTGAAGTATCGACATTATCGCTTGAAATTGTTTGCTTGTTTACCAAAGTTCTGTAAATAAGTGTGCAAAGGTCTTCACGAGTAATTGCCTTTGTCGGGAAGAACTCGTTAAGTGCTTCATCACCCTGAGCAATACCAAGTGTTCTTGCTATTGAGATTGAATCTGCATAATATTCATTTTCGTCAACATCGTTGAACTGATTGTCGCTCTTTTCTCCGCTGAGCGAAGCTGAACGAAGAAGCATCACTATAATATCTGCTCTTTTTACATAATTTGCAGGATTAAACATGAAACCATCGGCAACACCTTTTAATACACCCTTTGCCGCCATATTTACAACTGCATCTTTCGCCCAATCATAACCGTTTAAATCGTTATATCTTATATCCTGGTCTGTTTCTATGTTTTCTTTAATAACAACGGAATCTTGTTTTGTCTTTTTTGAAATCGTTGTTGTGAACTTATCATATCCAAGTGTGTAAAATGCAGTTTCTTTTCCGTCAATTTTTGCCATTGAAGGTCTGCCTAAAATTACTTCAAGAGGCCATCTTTCATCATTTCTTGCTCCGAGAGTGATGTAAAATTCTCCCTCATTTGTTGCTTCAAACAAAACGGAGCAAAGGTATCTGTCGTTTAAAGGCGAAAGTGTGTAACGCTGAACATTAAACACGCCTTCCGTCTGAGAAACAACTCTCATCTGCTCTAACTCTTGCATGCCGTTATCGTTTACCTGAATTGCCAAAATCTTTGCAACATCGGTATTAAATTCGCCGGCAAGTCCTACCGTTAAATAATCAACATCTTTATCCAGCATGAACGAAACCAAGAATTGGTCGCCAACTTCAATATTTTTGCTCGATGTTGACATATTTATGTTTACAATTTCATCTTCCTGTGCAAAAGCACACATACTCATCATTAATATTGCCGCTAAAATAAGGCTTAAAACTTTCTTCATTAAAATTCCTCCTTTTTTGTACCATTATACAACATTCTGTGTTAAATTTCAACTCTATTTTGTAAAGTATGCTTCTGTAAGTTTTTTAAATATTTGAAAAGATTTTACCTAAAATGCACGATAAACCGTTTTTGCTCCGGAATCAGCGTCAGAATTCGCCTTTTTTTATCCGAGAGAGGTAACCCATATCGTGTCGGATAACTCTGCCAAAAACAACCGTGTCCTGTCTTTAAATCGTCAAATTCTCCGTCCGCACCTTAAAATTCTAAGTCCATTGCACAAATTATTCCCGTCATTACAATTCTCCTTTGATAATTTCAATGTCTTCTTTTTTTTCTGTACACAATGCCGAAACAAAGCCTTCTTTTATATCCAAATAAATCGTGTTTACCTTTGAGAGTTCTTCTTCCGAAACGGGAAGTGTGCTTATTCCGTTTCCTGTGTATTTAACATAACTTTCTGCTCTTACCCACTCTTTGAAAAAGTCTTCCTTTGTTCTTAATTCCTTGTTTAAAAACCTCTTTGAGATTTTCAAGCAGTCTGTATCTCTTATCTTTTCAATGTCAATTCCCAAGTTTTCTTTCCCTATCGCACAAACCAAAACATTATCGCTGTGCGAAACAGAAAAACATACATCATTTTCTATGTACGGTTTTCCTTTTTCCGTTCTCTTTATATTGTCAAAGTTATTTGTATGATTGCTCAGTGCTTTTTTTACAAAAGGCAGAGAGTCTTTTTTATCATAGTTAAAAACATATATGTAAATCATTTCATATCTCCGCTTTCGTAGAGAAAGACCGCAGATGCGACAATCCCTGCCGTTTCCGTTCTGAGTATTCGTTTGCCGAGTGTAACAGAAATTATTCCTTCGCTTTTTGCATATTCTGTTTCTTCTTTTGTGAGTCCGCCCTCGGGACCTATAAAAATTGCAAGACTTTTAATGTCTTTTATATTTTTAATATCACTTATTGCCGTGTGCGACTCGTCCTCGTACAAAATTACGGCTTTGTCTTTATTTTTTGCGTCATTTATCGCACTTTTAAAGTCCATACACTCTCTCACAACAGGGCAAATTCCCCGTCCTGATTGGATAGCGGCTTCCTTTGAAATTTTGTTCAGCCTGTCGATTTTGTTACTCTTATTTATTTCTCCCACGCAATTTTTCATTGAAACGGGAATAATTTCACAAACGCCTACTTCTGTCGCTTTTTGAACGATTAAGTCCATTTTACCGCTTTTGGGTACTCCTTGGTACAATGTAATTTTAAGTTTTGGTTCGGAAGCAGTCGGAAAAGATGATAAAATCTTCAAAAGGACATCTTTATCTGTTTTTTCTACCACGCACTCATAATCCGTTCCTTTTTGGTCGCAAACAAAAAGATGCTCTCCAACCCGTATGCGAAGCACACGAGAAATATGGAAAGCGTCTTCGCCCGTGATGGTTATAAATCCGTCTTGTATTGAGTTTTCGCTAACGAAAAACTTTGACATCTTTTCACCTATCTCGTAGAAATGATTGAATACCAATCATTGTCCTTTTTAATTTCAACTATGTTAAAACCGTTATTTAATATTGCCTCTTTCACTTCATCAATTCTTGTATAAATAATACCTGACGCAATATATGTACCGCCCTCATCTAAAAAGTCGGGCACATACTTTGAAAGAGGAATAATTACATCTGCAACAATGTTTGCGGCAATAACTTTAAACTTTTTATCTGAAAGTTCATCTCTGAGATTTTGGTCGTTTAAAATATTTGCACACACACCGAAAAATCTTTCTTTCTCTATGTGGTTCATCTCTACATTTTTGTACGCAGTTTTCACCGCATCGCTGTCTATATCTATTGCAAAAGCGTTTTTTGCACCTAAAAGAAGTGCCGCAACGGAAAGGATTCCGCTCCCGCAACCGATATCCAAAAATGTATCATCTTGTTTAAGTATTTTCTCGATAGCCTCGGCACAAAGCCTTGTCGTTTCGTGCTGTCCGCTTCCGAAACTCATCCCGGGGTCCGTTTCGATAACCGTTAAACCTTCTGTATTCTCAACATTTTCCCAAAGTGGTTTTATAAGAAGTTTATTCCCTACTCTTATGGGTTTAAAATACTTTTTCCAATTATTTGCCCAGTCCTCCGTGCGTACTGTATCACAAGTAAAGTTTTCCTTGCCTAATGGTTCGCCGTTTTCGTTCTTTGCTTCTTTTAATGCAGACTGTATCCTTGCAATAAGTCCTCTTCCCTCGTCATTTTGAGGAAGATAAACATTAATTCTGCAAAGTCCCGTCATACTCTTTTCAAGGTCTTCATCTACATAATCCCAATATTCACGGTTGGTTTTTAAAAACTTGCGGAAATCACTTTCGTCCTCTATTTCAAGCGATACTACTCCAATCGAGTACAAAAGCCCCGTAAGAGATTCTATGTTTTCACTTTTTGTATCTATCGAAACCTTTAAGTAATCCAAAAGATATCACCCGTTAAAATAATCTTTGAGTTTTTTAAAGAAACTTCTTTGTGTATTGTAATTCTTTTCGTTACTTTCCTTGGCAAACTCTTCTAAAATGCTTCGTTGACGCTCGGTAAGATTTTTAGGAACTTCAACAATTACCTTGATAAACTGGTCGCCTCTAACACCGTTTCTTACTGACGGAATACCTTTACCACGCATTCGAAAAAGTGTTCCGGACTGTGTTCCTTCGGGAATATTGTGTTTTACCTTTCCGTCAAGTGTCGGGACATCCATTTCGCAACCGAGTGTTGCCTGAACGAAAGTTATCGGCACATTTACATACACATTGTACCCATCTCTCTCAAAAATAGGATGTTTCTTAATATACACCGTGATCAAAAGATCTCCGTTCATTCCGCCTTTGCTGCCTGCATCACCTTGACCATGTACGGAAACTGTCTGTTCGCTGTTAATTCCGGCAGGAATATTGACTTCAATCTTGTGAACACTCTTTTTTCTTCCTGTTCCGTTACAGTTAGGGCACGGTTCTTTAATCGTTTTGCCCTGTCCGTTACATTCGGGACAAGGGCGAGTGGACTGAAACTGACCAAATGGTGTGTTTTGAACAGTCCTTACCTGTCCCGTTCCGTTACAACGGCTGCATTTTATTGGCGAAGTGCCTTTTTTTGCACCGCTCCCCGAACATTCCTTGCACGCTTCTACTCTGTTTACGCTGATTGTTTTTTTACAACCGAATGCAGCTTCTTCAAAAGTAATATCAAGCTCGACATGAATATCTCTTCCCCGTTGAGGGCTGTTTCTTCTTGACTGACCGCCGAATCCTCCGAAAAAACTTTCAAAAATATCACCCATATCAAATCCGCCGCCAAAGCCACTGCCCGAAGCACCAAAGTTAGGGTCGGTTCCCGCATGTCCGAATTGGTCATAGCGAGAGCGTTTTTCTTTATCCGAGAGGATTTCGTAAGCTTCTGCCGCTTCTTTGAATTTTTCGGCGGCAGAAGCATCGTCTTTATTGATATCGGGATGATACTTTTTAGCAAGTGTGCGATATGCTTTTTTTATTTCGTCATCGGTGGCATTTTTATTAACACCGAGGACCTCATAATAATCCCGTTTATCTGCCATTTTTACTTGTTACCCTCGTTGTTTTCCTCTGTAAAATCGGCATCATATACATTTTCGCCGTTTTGGGCTTGTTCTCCCTGCGTGCCGGCCTGAGCCTGAGCCTCTTGGTAAAGTTTTGCACTTATCTCATAAAACTTCTTGCTGAGTTCTTCCGTTGCTTTTTTAATTGCTTCGGTGTCTGTTCCTTTAAGTGCTTCCTTTACTTTTGCGATTTCGTCTTCAATGCCTTTTTTCTCATCGTCAGTTACTTTATCGCCAAGTTCCGAAAGAGATTTTTCGCTCTGATATACCAACTGGTCTGCGGTATTTCTTACATCAATTTCTTCTTTACGCTTTTTATCGTCTGCCGCAAACTGCTCTGCTTCTTTTACGGCCTTGTCGATTTCTTCATCGGAAAGATTACTTGATGCAGTAATTGTAATCTTCTGTTCTTTGCCTGTGCCGAGGTCTTTTGCAGATACATTTACTATACCGTTTTGGTCGATATCAAATTTTACTTCAATCTGAGGAATTCCTCTCGGTGCCGGAGCAATACCGTCAAGCATAAATCTTCCGAGAGTCTTGTTATCTGCCGCCATTTCTCTTTCGCCCTGTAAAACATGAATATCAACACTTGTCTGGCTATCTGCTGCGGTTGAAAAGATTTGGCTCTTGCTTGTGGGAATAGTTGTGTTTCTCTCAATAAGTTTTGTGGAAACTCCGCCAAGTGTTTCAATACCGAGAGAAAGCGGTGTTACATCCAACAAAACGATATCCTTTACATCACCGGCTAAAACTCCGCCCTGAATTGCCGCACCGATGGCAACACATTCATCAGGATTAATTCCCTTATGTGGCTCTTTACCTATAAGTTTGGTTACCGCCTCAACAACTGCGGGAATTCTTGACGAACCGCCAACCATCAAAACTTTATCAATATCATTTGCACTGAGTGATGCATCACGAAGTGCATTTCTTGTGGGTTCCATTGTTTTTTCAACGAGGTCTTGCGTAAGTTCGTTGAACTTGGCACGGGTAAGTGTCATATCCAAATGCTTGGGACCTGTTGCATCTGCTGTGATAAACGGAAGATTGATATTTGAAGTCAAAACGCCCGAAAGTTCAATCTTTGCCTTTTCTGCCGCTTCTTTAAGTCTTTGCATTGCGGTTCTGTCAGTTGTTAAGTCAATACCGTTTTCTTTTTTGAATTCTTCCGCAATATACTTAATAATTCTTTCATCAAAGTCATCACCGCCAAGACGGTTGTTACCGCTTGTTGCCAAAACTTCAAATACGCCATCACCGATATCCAAAATTGATACATCAAATGTACCGCCGCCAAGGTCATAGACCATGATTTTCTGTTCTGTTTCTTTGTCCATTCCGTATGCAAAAGCAGCAGCGGTCGGCTCGTTTATAATTCTTAAAACATCAAGTCCCGCAATTTTGCCTGCATCCTTTGTTGCCTGACGCTGTGAATCCGAAAAATATGCAGGAACTGTGATAACTGCCTGCGATACTGTTTCTCCGAGGTAACTTTCCGCATCACTCTTTAATTTTTGTAAAATCATAGCAGAAATTTCGGGAGGAGTATAACTCTTGTCGTCAATATTTACTTTGTAGTTCGTACCCATTTCTCTCTTGATGGAGATAACCGTACGGTCCGGGTTTGTAACTGCCTGACGCTTTGCGACCTGGCCTACCAGACGCTCGCCGTCTTTTGTGAATGCTACAACAGAAGGAGTCGTTCTTGCACCTTCAGCATTTGCTATAACTGTGCTTTCGCCACCTTCCAACACTGCAACACATGAATTTGTTGTTCCTAAATCAATACCGATAATTTTTGACATTTATATCATCCTTTCTTAATTAGCCACTTCAACCATACTGAATCTTATCACTTTATCGCCTATTTTATAACCCTTTTGGAGTTCTTTTGTGATGATTCCTTCGCCTATGCTGTCGTCATCTTTATGCATAACAGCATTATGAAAATTCGGGTCAAACTTTTCACCCTCTGCTTTTATTGTTTCTACACCGAGAGCCTTAAATATGTCTTCATATTGCTTAATAACAAGCTTAACTCCTTGCGAAAGAGGAGAATCATCAGCGTTTAAAACCGCTCTTTCCAAGTTGTCGAGCACAGACAGAAACGGAGTTATTATCTGTGCCTTTGCAAATGTTGCCAACTCCTCTTTTTCTCTCACTGTCCGCTTCCTGAAATTGTCATACTCTGCCATAAGCCTTAAATACTTATCGTTTAATTGTGCAAGTTCATCCTCTTTTTCTTTCTCTTGCGTAGCGAGTTCGTCCTCTTTTGGTTCTTCTGTTTGCAATTTTTCCTCTGCTTTTTCAACAGGTGTTTCTTTTTTCTTTGCCATAGTGTTTCTCCTTAATTATTCATCGTAGAAAATGTTAAACAAAATCTGTCCCATTCTGTCATTAATATGCATAAGCGAAGACACTACCTTTTTATAGTTCATTCGAGTAGGGCCTATAATTCCTACCTTTGTCCTGATTTGAGGACTTACATCACAGGTAGCAACAACCATGCTTGTCTTTTGCATTGCCTCTTCTCCGCTCTCGCTGCCTATCTTAATATCAATTTTATCTGCGTCATTTAAGGCTCCGACCATACGCTTCATATTTTCGCGTCTGTCAATGAAGTTTAAAAACTTCCTTGCCCTTTCAATGTCGCTGAATTCAGGCTGGTTTAATATATTTGATGCTCCGCTTATATACACATCGCTTTCTTCATTTGCTCTTTTTATTGCGACAAATGTCGTGTAGTGCATAATCTCGGATATTACTTCACTTGCTTCTTCCAAGAGTTTTTCAAGTCTCTGCATTTTAAGCGACATCTCAAACTGAACGCTCTCATCGTCAAGTTCGGACATATCATACTCTTCCATAAGTGAATTGACATAAAACCTATAACCTTTTTCAGACGGGATTCTTCCTGCTGATGTGTGAGGTTTATCAATGTAGCCGAGTATCTCTAAATCAGCAAGTTCATTCCTGACTGTTGCACTGGAAAGCCCGAAGTCGTGGTTCTGTACAATAGAAAGCGAACTAATAGGCTCCGCCGTTGCAATGTAGTCATCAATCAACGCTTTAAGTATAAGTTTTTTTCTTTCGCCTAATTCCATTTTCTCATCTTCTCATACTTTTTTAGCACTCTCACCCCACGAGTGCCAAATGATAAGATACCACTATCTTCCCTCTTTGTCAATATTTTAATCAAAAAAAATTGTTTATGTGGGAAATTTGTAATAAAAAAACAGTTCGACTTATGCGAACTGTTTTTTTATTAGAATTTTAACAACAAATTATAAATCAAAACCGCCGCTTCGGCTCTTGTTGTATTATCCTTTGGAAAGAAGAAGTTATTATCACCTTCTACAAATCCGTTTTCACGAGCCTTATATACAAGGTCTTTGGCATAAAACGAAATATCATTATCATCAGTAAAAAGTTTTGGAAAATCGTATTCTTTGATTTCTATCGGTGCCATATACGCCCCTCTTACGGCAATTATTGTCATATCTTCCCTCGTTATATAATTATTAGGTCTGAATGTTGCATCGCCATATCCGTCTATAATATTTAACCCCTCACACGCACGAACTTCGTTAAAGAACCAATCATTCGGATTTACATCCAAGAAGAAATCCTCGCCTTCGGTAAATCCGAACGCTCTTGCAAGCATTACGGTAAATTGGGCTCTTGTTACCTTCTCCTGCGGGAAAAACATTCCCTCTTCCATTCCGTCAACCACTTTTTTATCGTACAAATACTCTATCTCTTCTTTTGCCCAATCAAAGCCCGAAAGGTCTTTGAAATGCTCGGTTTTAACACTTTTTTCTTCGTCATCTTTGGTGTCTGAACCTTTTTTTGTATGACCGGCATTTTCACTTTTATTTACTACTTCAAATTCCTGCTCGTCATACATTTTTGAAAAATCACCGACACAAATCGTATAATACCCCGATTTAAGGTCTTTATCAAGCGTGGCTTTGTATCCCGTCAGAAAATCTTCCGATGCTACATTGCTTTTTGAAAACACTTCTTCACCGTCTTCGGAAATTATCTTAATGTCAAGTTTTTCAAAATTTGTCTGTGCATATATTGTTACAAAATCTCCCGCATAGTAAGAAAAGTCATACGGTTCAACTATGATGTAATCTTCACAAAAAACTACCGTAGGTACAATCAAAAAAATCAATAACAATGCCAAAAATTTTTTCACTTAAATCACTCCCTCTTAAGTATATATCGTTTTAAGTCCGTTTTCAAAGTCAATTTATTCCACTCTTAAAAGTGCCTCGGCTACTTTCATCCCGTCCGATGCCGCACTCATAATTCCTCCCGCCATACCGGCACCCTCGCCACAAGGATAAAATCCTTTAAGTGTTGATTCCATATTTTCATTTCTGACAATTTGAAGAGGGCATGAACTCCTTGTTTCGGGAGCGGTTAACACTGCTCCCGAAATAAAGTTTTTTACTGTTATGTTCATCACTTTAAGTCCGTCTTTAAGAGTTTGGTTTACATAATCCGGGAAAATAGTTGATATATCACATTCTTTTACACCGCAAGGATATGTCGGTGTTACATTAAACCCATGAGGCTTTTGATATACATATTCCTCGGCACTCAAAACAGGTGCGGAAAAATCGCTTCCCGAAAGCATATAAGCTTTTCTTTCTATTTCTCTTTGAAATTCTATTCCCGAAAACAAATCATTAGGTAAATCACTTGGAAAAACATTTGCCAAAACGGCACTGTTTGCATTTATGCCATTTCTCAAAAAATTGCTCATTCCGTTTGTAACTACGCCTCCATGTTCACTTGAAGCCGCAACAACACTGCCGCCCGGGCACATACAAAAAGTATAAGCAGTCCTTTGATTTTTGCATTTTACACTCATTTTGTAGTCTGCACTCGGAAGATTTCCCCTACTCATTCCATACTGAGATTCGTCTATAATGCTTTGCTTTTGTTCTATTCTGAAACCGACAGAAAACGGTTTTTTTATCATATTAACGCCTTTTTTATAAAGCATTCTAAGTGATTCTCTTGCACTGTGTCCTGCACAATAAACTATGTAATCCGTTTCAATTTCTCCATTGTCGGTAATTACTGCACAAACCTTATTGTTTTTTACCGAAATGTCTGTCATCTCGGTATTAAATCTAAACTCTCCGCCTAATGAAATAATCCTTTTTCTTAAATTTTTTATTGTCGGAATAAGTCTGTCCGTTCCTATATGAGGCTTTGAAACATAAAGTATTTCTTCGGGGGCTCCGCATAAGACAAACTCTTCAAGGATTTTTTTGTGTCTTACATCTTTCGTCCCTGTATTTAGTTTTCCGTCCGAAAAAGCACCGGCTCCGCCTTCACCGAACTGAACATTTGACTTCTCGTTTAATATGTTATTTTTGAAGAAGTTTTCTACACTCTTCTTCCTTTCGTCAACCGATTCGCCCTTTTCGATTATTATCGGTCTTGCCCCCGCAATAGCCAAAATTAATGATGCAAAAAGCCCCGCAGGTCCCGCTCCTACGACAACAGGTCGAGATTTTAACTTGGATACACAAGGATACGCATAGGTTTTTTTTATATATTTGGAAACATTTTTATTATTTAAATACTTTTCCTCACTCTTAACTTTTACGCTTACCGTGAGATTATAAAAAATATTGTCCTTATGCCGTGCGTCAAGAGATTTTTTCAGGATTTCAACCGACTCAATATTTTTTGTGTCTGTTTTTAAAATTTCAGACACTTTTTTATAAATATCGTCATTGGTGTTTTCAATATTTAACTTTACATCTGTTATTTTGAGCAAGCTCCTACCCCCATACCCGCAAGTGCTCCGCTTGTCCAGGCCCATTGAAGATTATATCCTCCGCAGTCGCCGTCAACATCTAAAATTTCGCCTGCAAAAAAGAGGTTTCTGACAATTTTAGACTCCATCGTATGCGGATTAACCTCACTTAATTTAACTCCGCCGGCACTAACCTGTGCTTCTTTAAAACTCATCTTGTCAACAACTTCAAATCTCCACTTTTTAATAGTCTTTTTTAAGTTTTCAATATCTGTATCGCCTATTTTTTTTGATGTTACATTGCTGTCCTTTAAAAGAGCCATCGAAACTCTGTTTGTGAAAATTCCGCTCAAAAAGTCCTTTGTTTCGCGATTTTTAAATTCTTCTTTCCTTGTTTTGAGCAGAAATTCTGCTTCTTTTTCGCTCATTTTCGGAAGAAGATCCAACTCTATAATATCTCCGCATTTTGCATCACGGGAAAGTCCCATAATTACGATTCCCGAAAGTCCGTAGTCGGTAAACAAAACTTCGCCGTAGTCTTTTTTTATCAAAACATCATCGGAAAAAAGAGATGCCATGCACCTTACTCTTTGACCTTTAAGTTCTTTTACTCTGCCTTTTGTTTTAAGTGATACCAAAGACGGTTTGATTTTGGTAATTGTATGAAAGTTTTTTACTGCATCAAAAAACTCGCCATCACTTCCCGAACTTGGTGATGCTTTACCTCCCGTGCAAACTATTACCGCATCAAAGTACTCCCCGTTTACCAAAAAACCATTTCCGTTTTTAGTGAGAGTTTTTACAGTGCAATCTGTTTTTATAATTACACCCAAGTCTTCACATTTAAAACGCAAAACATCAAGTACCGATGTGGCAGAAAGCGAGATGGGATAAATCCTTCCCCCATCACTTATCGTCAAAAGACCTATATTTTTAAAAAACTCCAGAGTTTTTTCTTTTGGAAAATCAGAAAGTGCCGTTTTTATAAATTCCGTTTCACCGCCATGATAAAATTCTTCGCTGATATTCTCATTTGAGAGATTGCACCTGCCGTTGCCTGTTTGAAGAATTTTTTTACCCACTCTTGCGTTTTTTTCAAATATTACGGTGTTGCACCCGCTTGTCTTTGAAAAAATCGCAGAAACAAGTCCCGATGCTCCGCCACCTATTATCGCAACATTTTTCAAGGCACTTCCTCCTTATTTTTTACTGCCGAGTTTACTTTCGTTTCCTTGTACAAGTCTTACGATATTTGATTTGTGGCGATATGCGACAAACAGTCCCACGAAAAGCATAGACCAAAAAAAGAGTCCTGTTCCGTGCATAAAATACGATGCTATCGGAAGGGATAGACCTGCAAGGATTGACGAAATTGACACAATTTTTGTAATTAAAGCAACTATTAAAAATACACCCAGAAGAATAAGTGCTATTTTCCAATCTAACATAAGTATGGCACAAAATGAGGTGATTACCCCTTTTCCGCCTCTAAATGAAAAGTACAAAGGAAAATTATGTCCCAAAATTGATGCTGCTCCGCACAAAATACACGCATCATCGGATTTAAACAGTAATCTGCATATCAAAATTGCCGCAACAGCCTTTAATCCGTCAGATATCAGGACAATTAACGCAGGTATTTTTCCCATGACACGAAGCGTATTTGTTGCACCTGCATTTTTGCTTCCATGCTCACGAATGTCAAAACCTTTAAGTTTGGATATTATTATTGACATATTAATTGAACCGAAAAGATAGCCTATAATTATCGAACAAAGTATCTTCATTCGTCTTTCCCTCTCTCTCGAACTATAAACCTTACAGGAGTAAGTTTCAAATCAAATGCCTCTCTTATTTGGTTTTCAATATACCTAACATAAGAAAAATGAGCCAACTCTTTATCATTTACAAAAAGCACAAATGTAGGTGGCTTTGAAGATACCTGCGTGATGTAGTAAATTTTAAGTCTTTTACCCTTATCGCTTGGCGGTTCTACCCTTGCCGTAGCATCTTGAAGTATATCGTTTAATGCCCCGGTTTGAAGTCTTCGTGCATTTTCTTGATATACTAAATTGATATTTTCAAAAACCTTATCTATTCTTTGTCCCGTGAGTGCGGAAATAAATACAATCGGAGCGTAAGTCATAAAACTGAGTTTTTCCTGCACGGAAACAGTAAAATCTTTTACCGTTTGATTATCTTTTTCCACTGCATCCCATTTATTTACCGCTATTACTGTCGCTTTCCCGGCTTCGTGTGCGGAACCGGCAATTTTTGCATCTTGTTCCGATATTCCTTCCGTAGCATCAATCATCAAAAGGCATACATCACATCTGTCAATTGCATTTAACGCTCTGATTACGCTGTAATGCTCAACCGTTGAATCAATTTTGCTCTTTCTTCTTATGCCTGCCGTATCAACGAATGTATATTTTCGACCATCTTTGTAAAATGATGTGTCTATTGCATCTCGTGTTGTACCTGCAATATTTGAAACTATAACTCTGTTCTCGCCTAAAATTTTGTTTATGATTGAACTTTTCCCTGCATTTGGTTTTCCTATTACAGCAACACTTATTGATTCTTCTTCGTTTTCATTTTCCGACTCGTTAAAGTATTTAACACACTCATCCAACAAATCACCTATTCCGTGTCCGTGAACGGAAGAAATCGCAAACGGTTCGCCGAGTCCCAAATTATAAAATTCATAAAGTTCCATAGGCGTTTCGCCAACGGAATCCGCCTTATTGCAAGCGAGAATAACAGGTTTGCCCGATTTTAAAAGCATTGCGGAAACATCACTGTCCGATGAAGTTATTCCGTCTCTTATGTTTGTCAAGAAAATGATGACATCTGCCATGTCTATTGCAAGGTTTGCCTGTTCACGCATTTGAGATAAAATTATGTCTTTTGTGTTTGGCTCAATTCCCCCGGTATCAATTAATGTAAATGCTTTATTGCACCACTCACACTCGGCAAAAATTCTGTCGCGTGTAATTCCGGGAGTGTCTTCGACTATTGAAATTCTCCGTCCCGCTATTTTGTTAAAAAGTGTTGACTTTCCTACATTAGGTCTGCCGACTATCGCAACTACCGGTTTCATTTTGTTTCCTCCATTTTAAGAAGTGCCTTTAAAAGTCTTTCTCCGTCATTTTCTGTGGGAATTATTCTGATTTTTAATTCTTCTTCAACTCTGTTTGTTGTGTAATCGTCCAAAAAAAGATTTGTGTTTGATTTCAGCATTGATTTTGAAATAAGTGCTTCCTTTTCTTTTATAACATCTTTTAACTGCTCGGTTATATCGCATCCGCACAAAAGTCCTGAAACCGTTACTGTATCGCCGTAAAAATTATTTTTTATTTTATAGACACTTACTTTTACTCCGCAAAACTTTTTTTCCAATGCACTTGCTATTTCTTTTATTGTCGGATACGCCGCTTCTCCTGTAATTACCGCTATTGAGTGAGTAATATCGCTTTTTGGCATTTTTTCCAACGCTTTGTAAAACTCGTCCTTTAAAAGTGATAAAAGTCCCACACCGTTTTCAAGTTGAGGATACTCTTCATAAAATGAAGAATCCGGAAGTTCTTTTTCCGCTTTTAAGTAAAACTCATCTGATGCATACACAAACCGTGTAAAATGTTCTTTTAAAAAGCGTTTTTGCTTTTTTCCCACTATTTCAAGGCAGTCCAACGCATCTTTTTTTGTTATTGGAGTTAGTTTACATAATCCTTCACGGTGCTTTGTAAGTCCGAGCGGAACAACCGCCACACTTTTTACCTGCGGATAAAGTTTATAAAGGTCGTCAATAGTTTTTTCCAGTTCTTTTTTATCGTTATATCCCGGACATAAAACTATCTGTGCGTTCATTTCAATAAAGTTTTGTGCAAGTCTTTTCATAACAGAATAAATTTCCCCTGCTCTCTTATTTGAAAGCATTTTAATGCGAAGATTTGGGTTTGTGGTATGCACAGATATATTAACCGGGCTTATACGCATTTTTATTATTCTGTCTATATCTTTTTTTGAAAGATTTGTAAGAGTTATATAATTTCCTTGGAAAAACGACATTCTTGTGTCATCGTCTTTAAAATAGATACTTTCACGCATACCCTTCGGGTTTTGGTCAATAAAGCAAAAAATACACTTATTGGCACAACATTTCGGCGGTGAAATAAGTCCGCATTCAAACTCAATTCCAAGGTCTTCATACGCATCTTTTTCTATTTCTATTTCTTCAATGTCGCCGTTTTTCTTTTCGATTTTTATTAAAAGTTCTTCTTCGCACACCAAAAATCGGTAATCGAGTATATCAGTTACCTTTTGACCATTTATTTCAAGAAGTATATCTCCGCTTTCTATCTCACACTCTTTTGCGACAGAACCTTCTTTTACACTTTTAATTACTGCTTTTGTCATAATTATTTTTTAAAGGAGCTGTAACCATACAGCCCCTTTCTTCCTTACTCTTTCTCTATTATCTGTATGCCGAGGTCATCGAGTTGTGCCTTATCGACCTCTGCCGGAGAATCAGTCATAAGTTCCGATGCATTTTGGACCTTTGGAAACGCCGTTACATCACGAAGACTTTGAGCGTTGCACATTATCATTGAGAGTCTGTCAAGACCTATTCCCATACCGCCGTGCGGTGCGGCACCGTATTTATATGCCTCAACCAAGAATCCGAATTTTCTTTCTATTTCTTCCTTTGTAAGTCCAAGTGCTTCAAACATTTTTTGTTGAAGTTCATAATCGGTGATACGAATAGAACCGCTTGACATTTCAACACCGTTTAATACAAGGTCATAAGCCTTTGCATAAACCTTCTCGGGTGCAGAGTCAAGGTACTGTATGCATTCGTCCATCGGCATTGTAAACGGATGATGCATTGCATCATATTTCCCCGTTTCCTCATTGTATTCAAAAAACGGGAACTGTGTAATCCACAAGAAATTAAATCCGTCTTTGATAATACCGAGTTGTTTTGCAACATTTACCCTAAGTGCCCCTAAAACAGGAAGAGTAACACGGTTTTTATCTGCCACAATTAAAACCACATCGCCTTTTTCCGCATTACATCTACTCAAAATGGCATTGTACTCATCTTCTGTTAAGAATTTAGAAAAAGATGATATAGCTCCGTCATCAGTCCAACGGATAAACGCCAATCCCTTAGCACCTATTCCCTTAACAAACTCCGTATGCTTGTCTATTTCTTTTCGTGTAAGTGTGCTTACCGCATTTTTTGCAACAATCGCCCTTACCGAGCCACCATTTTCTATTGCAGATGTAAACACGCCGAATCCGCAATTTTTAACAATGTCCGAAAGGTCCACTATCTCCATATCAAAGCGAGTATCGGGTTTGTCCGAACCGTAACGCTCCATTGCTTCTTTATAAGTAAGTCTTGGAAGCGGTGTTTTAATTTCTACATCTAAAACATCTTTAAAAAGCCTTCTTATAAGACCTTCGCCAATTTCCAAAATGTCCTCAACTTCAACAAATGACATTTCAAGGTCAATCTGTGTAAATTCGGGTTGACGGTCTGCTCTTAAATCTTCATCTCTAAAACATCTTGCAAGTTGAATGTATTTGTCAAATCCCGAAATCATAAGAAGTTGTTTGTACATCTGTGGAGATTGAGGAAGTGCATAAAATTTTCCGTTATGCACTCTTGACGGAACGAGATAATCTCTTGCACCTTCGGGTGTGGATTTTATCATCATCGGTGTTTCTATTTCTATAAATCCATTTTCATAAAAATAATCACGAGCGACTTTTGTAATCTTTGCACGAGTCATAATGTTTTCTTGAAGGGGTCTTCTTCTTAAATCAAGAAAACGATATTTAAGCCTCGTATCCTCGTTAGCATTTGTTTCATCAACAATTTCAAAAGGAGGTGTCTGTGCCTTTGCAAGGATTCTTAAATCATCAACAAAAATCTCTATGTTCCCTGTTTTGATTGAAGGATTTTTACTCTCTCTTTCTCTGACTATGCCCTTTGCCATAAGAACATATTCGCTGTGGCAAGACTGAGCTTTCTCAAATATTTCACGATTCGTTGTTTCGTCAAATGCAAGTTGTACAATGCCTGTGCGGTCCCTTAAATCTATAAATATAAGCGTTCCCATATCGCGAATTTTCTGTACATAACCGCCGACTATCGCCGTAGTCCCGATTCCTTCCACTTCACCGCAATATGATGTGCGTTTAAGTCCGTTCATCGTGTCCATTAATATCCATTCATCCTTTCCTGATTATATCAGAAACAGCATCGGGCGTAAGTTTAATTTCTATCGTCTCGCCCGTTTTCATGTTTTTAATTTTACCCATGCCGGTTTCAATTTCGCTGTCGCCTATTACGATAGTGTAATTTGCATCAATTTTATCGGCATATTTCATTTGAGCCTTTACGCTTCTTTGAAGCAAATCTCTCTCTGCTCTTATTCCGATTTCTCGAAGATTTTCCGTAAGCGTTGTCAAAAAGTCTGTTACTTCGCCTGCCGAAACCAAGAATAAATCTGTTTCACTTTCAAAATTCGGAATTGAGTTTGCCTTTTCCATAGCAAGAATTATTCTTTCAATTCCCATCGCAAAACCGATGGCGGGAGTAGGCTCGCCTCCAAGTTCTTCAACCAAGCCGTCATAACGACCGCCTCCGCAAACCGTACCCGACACCCCGTTAAGTTCCGTAATAAACTCAAAAACGGATTTTGTGTAGTAATCAAGCCCTCTGACAATTCCTGTATCAACTTCATAGGGAATATTTTGACTGTCTAAAATATGTTTAAGTTCGGCAAAATGCTCACTGCACTCAGCACACAAAAACTCCGGAAGTTTCGGTGCATTTTTCACAAAACCTTGACAAATGCTGCTCTTACAGTCAAGAATACGCATAGGATTTTTTAAAAGACGAGTTTTACATGTTTCACAAAGTTCGCTTTCGTATTCTTTTAAATAATCTTTTAATGCGTCATTATATTTTTTTCTGCAATCAGGACAACCTATTGAATTAATTTTTAACTTAAACTCATTGATTCCGAGCGACAAAAGTACTCTGCGAGCAAGAAGTATCAACTCCGCATCTGTTACGGCACTTTGCGTTCCGACACATTCAGCACCGAACTGGTGAAACTCACGCAGTCTGCCTGCCTGTGGTTTTTCGTACCGATAGCAAGATGTGAGATAATAGAGTTTTGCAGGCTTTGGGAGTGCATATATATTATTTTCAATGTATGCCCTTATTGCACCTGCCGTACCCTCAGGTCTCAGCGTGATGCTTCTGTCACCCTTGTCCGTAAATGTGTACATTTCTTTTTGTACAACATCGGTAGTATCTCCAACGCCTCTTTCAAACAATTCCGTATGCTCAAAAACAGGCGTCCTTATCTCTTTATAACCGTATAATGCACAAATATTTCGTGCGGTCTCCTCAATATAACGCCAAAGCGGTGTCTTTTCGGGAAGTACATCAAATGTACCGCGAGGAGCTTTTGTAAGCATATATCTTCCCCCTAAATTATTCAACCGTAACCGATTTTGCAAGATTTCTCGGCTTGTCTATGTCATAACCTCTGTGAAGTGCCGCATAATATGCAAGATACTGAGTAGGTACGACCGAAACAAGCGGTGTTAAAAGTTCATTTACATCGGGAATTACTATCTCATCGGTCATATTGCTGTTTGAATATGTAGAGATGGTAAGCACTTTTGCCCCTCTTGCCTTTACTTCTTTAATATTTCCTCTTGTAAAATTGTTGATGTTTTCTTGCGTAATAATCGCAACAACCGGAGTTCCTTTTTCAATAAGTGCTATTGTTCCGTGCTTTAACTCGGCGGCAGAGAAACCTTCTGTGTGTATATAAGATATTTCTTTTAATTTGAGTGCCGCTTCAAGGCAAGTCAGATAGTCAATGCTTCGTCCTATGTAGAAGCAATGTTCTTTTTCGCTCAAATAATCTTTTGTAAACGCTTCAATCTTTGTTTTTTCTACGCAAATTCCTTCGACAACATTGGCAATCCTTGAAAGTTCAGCCAAAATGTCAATTTCATCCGTACCCGATGCCTGCACCGCACAAAGGGCGAGAACCGCAATCTGTGCTGTATACGCCTTAGTAGATGCAACAGCAATTTCAGGACCTGCATAAAGGATAAGCGTATGGTCTGCCTCTCTTGAAAGAGTAGAGCCTTTAACATTTGTTATTGTAAGAGATTTAAAACCTAATTCCTTTATTTTTACCAAAACTGCTCTGGAATCTGCCGTTTCACCGCTTTGCGAAATGAATATAAAGAGCGGATTCTTTGTAAGAATCGGCATATTGTAAACGAACTCACTTGCAATCAAAACTTCCGTAGGTTTTTTTGCAAATTTCTCAAAAAGTTGTTTTCCGACAAGTCCTGCATGATAACTCGTCCCGCAAGCAATTATATAAATCTTGTCGCAACTATTTATGTCAGCAATAATATCCTTGTCAATAGTAAGATTTCCGTCATTGTCGCTGTACTCGGAAACAATTTTTCGTATTACAAAAGGTTGCTCCTCAATTTCTTTAATCATATAATGCGGATAAGTTCCCTTTTCAATGTCATTTACATCAAGGTCTGACTTAAAAGATTCTCTGTTAACTCTTTTCCCGTAAAGAGTATAGATTTTAACATCATCGGCAGTAACTACCGCATATTCTTTGTCGGAGATTTCGTAAAATTCTTTTGTTTCACCAAGCATTGCCATAGCATCGCTTCCGACCATATTAAAGCCTGTACCTTTGCCTATGAGGAGCGGAGATTTATTTTTAGCAACATAAATTACTCCGGGATTTTCTTTGTCAAGTATTGCAAGAGCATATGAACCTTCAATTACGGTCATAGCGTGCTTAATTGCAAGTTCAACATCTTCTCCTTCGTTTGTGAATCTATTTAAAAGATACGGAATAATTTCAGTATCGGTATCACTATTAAATGTAACTCCGTCAAGATAGGTTTTCCTTATATGCTCCTCATTTTCAATAATCCCGTTATGCACCAAGACAAAACGCTTGCTCTCATGCGGATGTGCATTTACAGTAGTAGGTTTTCCGTGCGTTGCCCACCTTGTATGACCTATTCCGATGGAGCCTTCCAAAAGTTTTCCACCGTCAATCGCATCAGAAAGGTTTGAAAGCTTGCCGACTTCCTTTGCAATTTTTATCCCGTCTTTGGTATTAACCGCAACTCCCGCGGAATCATAACCTCTGTATTCAAGTTTACTTAAACCGTCCAAAAGAATAGGTGCTGCCTGCTTAGGGCCGATATAACCTACTATACCGCACATAAAATAATCTCCTTTTTCCCATTTTTGCAAAACTACTTTAAGTTATTATATAACAAATTGCATATATAATCAATATTTTTTTTGTATGCGGGAAATAATATTATCAAATTGCAATCATTAGGAGGAATTTTTTGTTGATTACATCTATTTTGTTGGTTTCGGAAATTTTGTTGGGCATCATTGTAGGTCTTTACTTTTTATCGCAGTTAAAAGACAGAAACGGCACAAAAAACGCACTTTCAAAAGAAAGTGAAAAATCGCTTTTTAAACTCAGACAACTTCGCTCTATAAAATTAAGCGAACCAATGAGCGAAAGTGTCCGTCCAAAAACAATTGACGACATAATAGGTCAAAAAGATGCATTAAAAGCACTTACGGGTGCTCTTTGCACTTCAAACCCTCAGCACATTTTGATATACGGACCGCCCGGTGTGGGTAAAACCGCATCTGCAAGAGTTATTTTTGACGAAGCGAAAAAGTGCGAAAATTCTCCCTTTTTGCCGAGTGCAAAATTTATTGAAACGGATGCTACAATAATGCGATTTGACGAAAGAAGCATAGCCGACCCGCTTATCGGCTCAGTACACGATCCGATATATCAAGGAGCGGGCAATTACGGAAATGCAGGTATTCCCCAACCTAAAATGGGAGCTGTAACAAAAGCACATGGAGGAGTTCTTTTCATAGATGAAATAGGTGAACTTCATCCATCACAGATGAACAAGTTGTTAAAAGTGTTGGAAGACAGAAAAGTTATGCTTGAAAGTGCATATTATTCGAGCGAAAATTCGGAAATTCCGCCTCACATTCACGATGTGTTCAAAAACGGGCTTCCGGCAGATTTCAGGCTCATAGGTGCGACCACCCGAAGGCCCGAAGAAATGCCTCCTGCTCTCAGATCCAGATGCATAGAGATATTTTTTAAACCGCTTAACAAAAAGGAAATATACCAAATTGCAAAAAACGCTTCCGTCAAGTGCGAAGTTTTATGCTCGGACGAAGTAATCGAAAAAATTTCACTGTTTTCAAAAAGTGGTCGTGATGCTGTAAAAATACTGCAAAGTTGTGCATCATCGGCAATGATTGAAAAGAGAAAAAAGGTTACATTGGAAGATGTAGATTGGGTAGTATCTTGCGGACAATACTCTCAAAGAATGCAAAACCAAATAACGGAGAGCAGAATAGGGCATGCATTTGCCCTCGGTGTGTCGCAAAATGAGGGATTTGTACTTGAAATTGAATCCGAAATTAAAAAAAGTGAAAAAGGCATGGGAAAAATATTCGTTTCCGGCATAGCTGAAGATGAGGAGATAAAAACATCATCAGGCAACATAAAACGAAAAAGCAGTGCAATGTGTTCTTTTGAAAACGCTCTTTCCCTCTTGGAAAAAGTATGTAAAATAAAATCATGCGACTATGATATAAAACTGAATTTTATAGGCGGTGTGCCTGTTGACGGACCCAGTGCCGGAGTTTCAATGTTCTGTGCCCTGTACAGTGCGATGAAAAAAGTCCCCCTTCCTCCCGATGTCGCTTTTACCGGTGAAATATGCTTTTCCGGTGATATCAGAGGAGTCGGCGGCGTATTTCAAAAGGTGGATTCTGCTATCGACTTTGGGCTAAAAAAGGTTTTTATTCCCCGGGAAAACTATAATCACACCTATTCGGGAGGTATTGAAATTATACCCGTAAATTCCGTGAAAAACCTGTTGCCTCTTATTTTCCCTCATGAGATAAGCAAAAAGATTCCCAAAAATACTGTTAGTATTGAAAAAAGTATTGTTTCATAGTATAATGTATAAAGATATGTTTCCGAAAGGGTTTGATATATATGCTTAAATTAAACAAAGAAACACTTCCTTTGATTCCTGTCAGAGGTCTTGTGGTCTTTCCTCAAATGGTACTTCATTTTGATGTCGCAAGACCAAAGTCAATTACCGCACTTGAAAATGCGATGGCATCAAATCAGTTAGTATTTCTTTCCACACAAAAAGATGTTACGATAGAAGTACCCGACAAAGATGACATATACGAAATAGGCGTTGTTGCAAAAATAAAACAACTCTTAAAACTTCCGGGCGACTCTGTCAGAGTCTTGGTCGAAGGTCTTTATCGTGCAAAGATTAAAAATATAGTTTTTGATGAGCCATATTTTTTGGCTGATGTAGTTGAGAAAAAAACAAAAACCGCTTCCCTTTCGTCAGAAGAATTTGATGCAATGGAAAGACGCATCAGAGAACTTTTGGAGGACTATCTTGACTTATCACCGAAGATTGCTCCCGAAACCATTATGAGTATTATTGATTCGGGCGAGCCTGTTTCCCTTGCGGACTCACTTTCTGCAAATCTTTTAATTAAGACTTCCGATAAGCAAATTATCCTCGAAACACTTGATGTTAAAGACAGACTTATTGAACTTATAAAAATTTTGGAGCGGGAAATAAAAGTTTTGGAAATAGAAGATACTATTTTAAACCGTGTCCACTCGCAAATGGATAAAAACAACCGTGAATATTTTCTTCGCGAGCAAGTAAAGGCAATTCGCGAAGAACTCGGCGAAAGCGAAGACTCGCATCTTGAATGTGAAGAATACAGAAGAAAGGTCGCTTTGTTAAATCTCGGCGAGCAAGCACTTGAAAAAGTGGAAAAAGAATTAAAGCATCTTGAAAAAATGCCCTCTTCGAGTTCCGAAGCAACGGTTATCCGCTCGTGGTTAGACCTTTTGGTTTCTCTTCCTTGGAACAAAAAAACCGAAGAATCTTTCGACATTTCTCGTGCAAGAGAAATTCTAAGCAGAGAGCATTTCGGGTTAGAAAAAGTCAAAGAAAGAATTATAGAATACCTTGCAGTAAGGTCAATATCCAAAGAGATGAAAGGCAGTATTCTATGTTTGGTAGGTCCTCCGGGTGTCGGAAAGACATCTATTGTCCGCTCAATTGCGGAAGCCGTAGGCAGAAAATATGTAAGAATGTCATTAGGCGGCATAAGAGATGAAGCGGAAATCAGAGGACACAGACGAACATATATCGGTTCGATGCCCGGAAGAATAATTTCTGCGATAAACACCGCAGGTTCCAAAAATGCTCTTATTCTGCTTGACGAAATTGATAAAATGAAAAGCGATGCTCACGGCGACCCGGCATCAGCCATGCTTGAAGTCCTTGATTCTGAGCAAAACTTTGCTTTCAGAGACCACTATCTTGAACTTCCGTTTGACTTATCCGAAATTATGTTTGTAACTACCGCAAACTCGTATGAAGACATTCCGGCACCGCTTCTGGACAGAATGGAATTAATTGAACTTTCGGGTTACACTGAGGATGAAAAGCGAGAAATTGCTCAAAACTATCTTATAAAAAAACAACTGAAAAAGCACGGCTTAAAACCGTCAAATTTAAAAATTTCTCCCGATGCGATAGATTCTGTCATTTCAAACTACACCCGTGAGGCAGGAGTAAGAAATTTGGAAAGAGAAATTGCAACCATCTGTCGCAAAGGTGCGACTGTAATCGTTGAAGGAGAAAAAAAGAGCGTTAGCGTAACCGCCTTAAATTTAAGCAAATTCTTGGGTGCTAAAAAGTTTGAGTACGAACATAACCAATCCATTCCTCAAACAGGAGTTGTAACAGGACTTGCATGGACAAGTGTCGGAGGAGATACGCTCTCTGTCGAAGTAAATATCATGGACGGCAGCGGAAAATTGGAACTTACGGGAAATCTCGGCGATGTTATGAAAGAGTCATGTAAAACCGCTTTCAGTTATGTTCGTTCTCGTGCAGATAAGTTTTCAATTGAAAGTGATTTTTACAAAAAGTATGATATTCATATCCATGTTCCGGAAGGTGCTACGCCAAAAGACGGCCCGAGTGCAGGAGTTACCATTGCTACGGCATTGGTAAGTGCTCTTTCAAAAAGAGCCGTGCGTCCCGATACCGCCATGACGGGTGAAATAACTCTGAGAGGTAGAGTATTAAAAATCGGCGGGCTTAAAGAAAAAGTTCTTGCGGCACACCGAATCGGTATTAAAACTGTTTTCATTCCTTTGGAAAACAAGCAAGACATCTTGGAACTTCCTCTCAAAATCCAAAGTTCAATCAATTTTGTATGCGTTTCATCCTGTGATGAAATAATTAATTCTATTTTGCTTCCCGTTGCCAAGGACTCAATAAAGAAAATCTCAGATAAGAAATCGGAGGTTACAGTTCATGAATATTCATAATGCAAAACTTACAATTTCTGCGGTAAAACCCGTGCAATATCCATTGTCCGATGCTCCGGAAATTGCGTTTGCCGGGCGTTCAAATGTAGGAAAAAGTTCATTTATTAATTGCCTGTTAAACAGAAAAGGTCTTGCCCGGACAAGTTCAAAGCCCGGCAAGACCGCTACAATTAATTTTTACGACATTGATAATTCCATGTTTTTTGTTGACCTTCCGGGCTATGGATACGCAGAAGTAAGCAAGTCCGAAAAAGAAAAATGGGCAAGAATGATAGATACATATCTCACAAAAAGGGAACAACTGCTCGCAACCGTTTTGTTGGTTGATGCAAGACACAAACCCACAAATGACGATATCATAATGCTTGATTGGCTCAGGAAACGGCACAATTTTGCTCTTGTAATTGCAACAAAATGCGACAAAATTGCAAAGACCAAACTTGAAGATAATTTAACACTTATTTACAACACTCTTAACCTTCAAGACCAAGATATTTTTATTCCGTTTAGTTCCGAGACCGGCTTGGGACGAGAAGATGCTTGGGAATCTATACTTGATATAACGGGAATTAAAGAAATAAAAGGTCTGTAATTTCTGATAAAAAAAATGACATCGGCAATGCCGATGTCATTTTTTGTTATTACTCTTCAAAAAGTTTTCCGTACTTTGTCCAATGTTCAAACTTATCGTTAGCCTGCTTTTCTGCAAGTGTGAAGAGTTCTTCTGCCTTTTCGGGGAACTTTCTTGCAAGTGATGAGTATCTAACCTCATTCATAATGAAATCACGATACGATTCTGTCGGATTCTTTGAATCCATTGTAAACGGCTGCTTTTCATTCGGATTGAAGCGGAATGTATGCCAGTAACCTGCTTTTACAGCATTGTTTATAATCTTCTGTGTATCTGTCATACCGCCCTTAATACCATGGTTAATACATGGAGCATAACCGATAATAAGAGATGGTCCATGGTAAGATACCGCTTCTTTGATAGCCTTTACAGTCTGTGCATCGCTGTAACCAAGAGCAACCTGTGCAACATATACATAGCCATAAGACATTGCAATTTCAGCAAGGTTCTTCTTCTTGATTGGCTTACCGCCTGCTGCAAACTGTGCAACTGCACCGGTCGGTGTAGACTTAGAAGCCTGACCACCCGTGTTTGAGTAAACCTCTGTATCAAATACCATAACATTTACATCTTCGCCGGAAGCAAGAACATGGTCAAGACCACCGAATCCGATATCGTATGCCCATCCGTCTCCGCCGAAAATCCAAACTGCCTTCTTTGCAAGATATTCTTTCATTTCAAGAATCTTC
Source organism: Clostridia bacterium (assembly GCA_045615705.1). Taxonomy (GTDB): domain Bacteria; phylum Bacillota; class Clostridia; order UMGS1883; family UMGS1883; genus JAZLFH01. The sequence goes on along the minus strand of JAZLFH010000037.1, from coordinate 27,664 downwards.
TTGCCCTTTTCACAACCGCACTTTTCGATAGCGGCGACAAGTTTTTCTGTTGCAGGTGTATTTAAGTCAATATCATCATAAGTTGCAATCCATTCGTCAACTGCTTCTTTAACTTCGCCCTTATCTGCAATAGCCAAAAGTTCATTTTTAAGTCTTTCACGAAGTTGTTTTGATGCAACTGCCAAACCAAGACCGTGTTCTGCATTGTCCTCAAAGAGTGAGTTTGCCCAAGCAGGTCCATGACCTTTGTGGTTTGTTGTGTATGGTGTTGAAGGTGCCGAACCACCCCAAATTGAAGAACAACCCGTTGCGTTAGAGATATATGCTCTATCACCGCAAATTTGAGTGATAAGTTTTGCATAAGGTGTTTCACCACAACCTGCACAAGCACCCGAGAACTCTAAAAGAGGCTGGCGGAACTGAGAATTTTTAACATTGAGAGGAGCATTTACCAAGTCTTCCTTAACGCTTGTCTTAACTGCATAATCAAAGCATTCCTGCTGGTCAAGTTGTGTTGCTATCGGCTTCATTGTAAGAGCACCGCCGTCTTTTGCCGGACATACCTTTACGCAGTTTGAACAACCGGAACAGTCAAGAACAGAAATTCCCATTGTGAACTTGTATTCGCTCTTCCCTGTCATATCTTTAAATTTCATATTCTTAGGAGCGTTCTTTACTTCCTCAGCATTAAGACCGAAAGGTCTGATTACTGCATGAGGACATACGATAGAACACTTGTTACACTGAATACACTTTGTAACATCCCACTCGGGAACATCTACTGCGATACCACGCTTCTCGTATGATGCCATACCCTGAGGCATATGACCGTCAACCATTCCCATAAATGTTGATACGGGAATTGCATCTCCACGCTGTGCTGTGCAAGGACGAAGAATGTTTTTAACAAATTCAGGCTCGTCTGCTTCTTTTACCTGAGCGTCAACCGCATTTTTCCAACTGTCGGGAACATTAATCTTCTTAATGTTCTTCTCGCCCTCTGTAATTGCCTGATGGTTCATATTAACAATCTTTTCACCCTTAGCACCAAAGGACTTAACAACCGCTGCTTTCATGTACTCAACAGCATCTTCAAACGGGATAACATTTGCGATCTTGAAAAATGCCGACTGTAAAACTATTGATGTTTTATTTCCGAGTCCAAGTTCTTTTGCGATTCCGATAGCGTCAATTGTGTAGAAAGAAATATTGTTTTCTGCAATATACTTCTTCATTTTTGCAGGAAGATGCTTGTCTAATTCTTTTTCATCCCATGCACAGTTAAGAAGGAAACTTCCGCCCGGAACAATATCTTCTACCATATCATACTTATCAACATAAGAAGGATTGTGGCAAGCAACAAAGTTTGCCTTATTAATAAGGTATGTTGACTTTATCGGTTTTTTACCGAAACGAAGGTGTGATACCGTGATACCGCCCGACTTCTTTGAATCGTATGCAAAATATGCCTGAGCAAAGAGGTCTGTATGATCGCCGATAATCTTTATGGAATTCTTGTTAGCACCAACAGTACCGTCAGAGCCAAGACCCCAGAACTTACATGCTGTATTGCCTGTTGCCGATGTGTCGGGATTTTCATCTCTTGCAAGTGAAAGATTTGTAACATCATCGGTAATTGAAAGTGTAAAGCCCTTAATAGGTTCTTTCTTTTCAAGGTTTCTGTACACTGCGATAATATCAGCAGGTATAGTATCTTTTGAACCCAAGCCGTATCTTCCGCCAATTATTGACGGAGAGTTTGAGTTTCCTGCATAGCAAGCACAAACATCAAGGTAAAGAGGCTCACCGATTGAACCGGGTTCTTTTGTTCTGTCTAAAACTGCAATACTCTTGACAGTCTTTGGAACAGCCTTTAAGAATGCTTCTACCGGGAAAGGTCTGTAAAGGTGAATTTTTATAAGTCCGACCTTTTCTCCCTTTGCCGTAAGATAATCAATTGTTTCTTCGATTGTTTCACATACGGAACCCATTGCAACAATAATCTTGTCTGCATCGGGTGCTCCGTAGTAGTTTACAAGGTCATAGTTTGTACCGATTTTAGCATTAACCTTGTCCATATATTCCTTAACTACCGAAGGAATGTTGTTGTAATATGTGTTACATGCTTCTCTGTTTTGGAAGAAAATATCTCCGTTTTGAGCACTACCTCTTAAAATAGGACGCTCGGGATTGAGTGAACTGTTTCTAAATGCCTTAACCGCATCCATGTCAACCATTTCCTTAAGGTCTTCGTAATCCCAAACTTCAATCTTGTCGATTTCGTGACTGGTTCTGAAACCATCGAAGAAATGAAGGAAAGGAACTCTGCCCTTAATTGTGGAAAGATGAGCAACTGCACCAAGATCCATAACTTCCTGAGGACTGTTGGAGCAAAGCATTGCATAACCTGTTTGACGGCAAGCCATAACATCTGAATGATCGCCGAAAATGTTAAGTGCATGAGATGCTACGCAACGAGCACTTACATGAATAACTGAAGGTAAAAGTTCACCTGCAATTTTATACATATTGGGTATCATAAGAAGAAGACCCTGAGAAGCGGTGTAAGTTGTTGTAAGTGCACCGGCACCCAAAGAACCGTGAACTGCACCCGCTGCACCTGCTTCTGACTGCATCTCAACAACCTTTACGGGTTGTCCGAAGATGTTTTCTTTCTTTTCTACTGCCCATTCGTCTGTAACTTCAGCCATTACAGAAGAAGGCGTGATGGGGTAAATGGCAGCAACATCGGTAAATGCATATGAAGCCCATGCTGCAGCGTTATTTCCGTCCATCGTTTTCATTTTTCTGGACATAAATAATCCTCCCTTTATTTAATGAAAATTATAATAAACTAAACCAAACCTAAAAAATTATATCAATTATTATGTCTTGTGTCAAGGTGTAGGCTGTCGTTTTTTGCGTTAATTTTATTTTTTATTTATTATTGCCAAGTTCTTTTGTCCTGTCAAACGATGCTTTAACCGTTTTTTCAATAATGCCCTCTAAATTTTCTTCCAAAAGTACCTTTACTCCTTCAATTGTACTTCCTCCTTTTGAGCAGACATTATCACAAAGTTTTTGAGGATTTTCTTTTGTTTTTAAAAGAAGACTTGCCGCACCCAAAACAGTCTGTGTGGCATAAAAAAGAGCTTTGTCGCTGTCAAGGCCTGAATTTATTCCGCCTTTTTGAAGAGCTTTTATAAAAAGATATACAAAAGCCGGTCCGCAACCCGATAAAGCACATCCCGCATCAATCAAAGACTCATCTATTACATCGAACTTTCCGGCAAACTCCAAAGAAGATGTAAATTCTTTCATTTCAGAATCTTTTACAAGTTCGTTTTTAGAGCAAAGAACAAGCCCTTCTCCTGCCCCCACGGGAGTGTTTGGCATAATCCTGATTATAGGGACATTTTTGTTTAAGAGTTTTGTTATTGTGTCGATTTTTACCCCTGCAAGCATTGAAACAAATATTGTTTTGTCATTAAAGTAAGGTTTTATTTCCCCAATCAATTCTTCAAGTGATTGTGGCTTTACTCCCAAAAAGACAAAATCGCACTCTGAAAAAATCGTTTCAAAGTTTCCTGCACCGCAACCGCAGTTTGATACTATTTTGTCCATTTTTTCTTTACTTTTGTCGTAAACCATTGAGTTTTCTTTGCCGACTTTTTTTGTAATGGCTTCGCAAAGTGCTCCGCCCATATTCCCTGCACCGATAAATCCGTATTTCATCTTACTTGGCCCTCTCCGTATATTTTAAATTTTGTAGTGGTAAGTTCGTTTAGTCCGAGCGGACCTCTTGCGTGAAGTTTTTGTGTGGAAATCCCGATTTCCGCTCCCATTTCAAACTCTCCGCCGTCTGTAAAGCGTGTTGAAGCATTATGATAAACCGTTGATGCATCTACCGCCGTCAGAAAAACTTCGGCAGTTTCTTCATTTTCCGTTACTATACACTCGCTGTGTCGAGTTCCGTATTTAGAAATGTGGTCAAGTGCTTCATCCGTACACGAAACGGTTTTTACTGCTAAAATATAGTCTCCGTACTCTTTTCCCCAATCCTCGTTTGTTGCCTTTTTGGCATTTTTAAAAAACCTGATTGCCATATCATCTGCACGGAATTCCACATTTTTTTCTTTTAGTTTTTTCTCTATTGAAGGAATGACCTTATCTAAAATATCTTTATGAACCAATATACATTCTGCCGCATTGCACACAGACGGGCGGCTCGTTTTTGCGTTAAATACTATATTTGTTGCCATTTCAATGTCCGCATCCTTATCTATGTATATATGGCACACTCCTGCTCCCGTTTCAATCACGGGTACTGTCGCATTTTTAACTACTGCATTGATTAACCCTTTTCCGCCTCTCGGTATAACAAGGTCAACAAAGTCTGTTTCCGTTATAAGTTCATTTACACTCTCATGGGAAGTGTCCTCAACCAAAAGGATGGCATCTTGCGGAATTTTTGTCTCTGAAAGTGCATCACGCATAACCTTTACAAGTGCCTTGTTTGAATTTATTGCATCGCTTCCGCCACGAAGTATTACGGTGTTGGAACTTTTAAGACACAGTGCGGTTGCATCCGGTGCCACATTAGGTCTTGCCTCAAAAATTATTCCGATAACGCCTATCGGTACACTGACTTTTTTAAGAACAAGTCCGCTGTGAAGTTTTTTCTCGTAAAGTATCTTCCCGACAGGGTCAGGAAGTTTTATTACATTTCTTATTGCATCGGAAATAGAAAAAATTCTTTCTTTTGTGAGTAACAGCCTGTCTAAAAAAGCAGTTGACATTCCCGTTTTTCTGCCGATTTCCATATCTTTTTCGTTCTCAGTAAGAATATAGTCAAAGTTTTCTTCTATCGCCTTTGCAATTTTTAAAAGTGCCTCGTTTTTCTCTTCACTTGTTATGTAAACCATTCTTTTTGAGGCTTCTTTTGATGTGAAAGCTATATCTCTAATCATTTCTTCACCGTCTTTTTAAAGTGTGTTCCTACTTTTTCCCCGTTTATGAGGTCATATATCTTTTTAGGCTCTTTCCCGCTCATAATAAATGTGTCTATTCCTCTTTCGGTAGCATATTCCGCTGCTTTTATCTTTGTAGCCATTCCGCCTGTTCCGTAATCGGAAAGAGCATCGCCCGCTACGGTTCTTATTTCGTCATCAATTTTTTCTACTGTGTCAATTTTTTCTGCGTTGGGATTTATTTCGGGATTATCGTCATAAAGTCCGTCCGTTTCCGTGAGTATTACAAGAGCATCCGCTTTTACCGCATTTGCGACAACCGCAGAAAGATTATCATTATCACCGTACACGATTTCATCAACCGCAACCGCATCATTTTCATTTATTATCGGAATTACTCCGTATTCAAACATTTTTTCAAATGCGTTTACCAGGTTTTTTCCTCTTGTTTCATCTTCAACATCTTCTTTTGTGATGAGAAGTTGACCGATTTTGTGGTTATATTCGGAAAACATCTTGTCATACATAAACATAAGTTCACACTGACCTACTGTTGCAGCCGCCTGTCTTCCTGCTGTATCCTTGGGTTTTTTTTGCAATCCTATCTTGCCCGTACCTACGCCTATTGCACCTGATGTTACAAGCGTAACACGGCTGCCGCTGTTCGCAATGTCGGAAATAACCTTTACAAGTTCTTCAACCCTTCGGATATTGATTTTTCCTGTATCGTATATAAGTGTAGATGTACCGACTTTAAATACTATATTTTTAAAATTACTCATAACTCTTCTCCATAATTCATTTAAAGAAAACCGGTGCTTATACTTTTACAGCACCGATTTTTATGCCTTTGCAGATAGGAAGCTTATGCTTTGGTCATTTTTTCTGCTACTTCCTTTGTAATTTCATTTTCAATCGGTTTGCCTGTAAAAAAGTTTTCCATATCGTTTATCAAGAAATCTGTTAAAATTGCTCTTCGGTCGTATGTAGGTCCTGCCATATGCGGGAAAATAATTACATTTGGAAGTGTGTAAAGAGGACTGTCATCGGGAAGCGGTTCTTTATCATACACATCAAGCACTGCTCTGAAACGATTTTCCTTTAAATTTTCGATAAGTGCTTCTTCGTCAATAACGGGGCCTCTTGAAGTATTCATAAATATCGCTCCGTCTTGTAAAAGTTTAAAGTGATGGTCATTTATCATATGAAATGTTTCCGGAGTTTTTGCCGTGTGAACACTTACAACCTTACAAGTTTTAAAAATTTCGTCCAAAGAGGCATAAGTAAAGCCCATTTCTTTTGAAAGTTGCTCATTAGGTCTTGTAGAGTATACCTTAATTTTTGCACGGTATGGCTTTAAAAGTCCAATGACTCTTTTTGAAATTGCACCAAGAGATATTATACCTATTGTTTGATCTAAAAGTCCCTCTGCCCTGGGGTTCCAATCCCACTTATGTTCTGCTTTAAACTCATAAGGATACTTTTCCATTTTTCTGAGTGCATAGAGCATATATGCAATAACGCCCTCTGCAACGGACTCCGCATAGTACTGATTGCCGCTCAACACCTTTACATCTGTGTCAAAAACGCCAAGGTCAACAATTCCTCCTACCGTTCCTCCCGTATGAATAATCATTTTAACATCACCGGTATCTTCTGCCTTAATAAGAGGTTGTCCCCAACCCGTAAAAAGGACATCTTGCCCTTTTAACGCTTCTTTGAGTTCTATGTCTTTCAGTATATGGTCTGTACTGTTATATGTAACTTCCGCTACAGATTCAAGGTGCTTTCTCACAGGCTCTGTAAAAAAGCTGTCCATAACTCTTTCATTTTTTACTGCGTTGACAAAAACTTTCATAATTATACCTCATCTAAAAAATATGCTCTCGTGTTTGCGACTTTTCCCTCTTTGTCCACTACTTCAATTCTGAAATACGGAGTTTGTGCAGGGATTTCCATGACCGCTTCGGTTATCGTTTCTCCGCTTTCAGCCACGACGATTTTTGCTCTTCTCGAAGCACCCGTAACACGGATAATGCGTGCATCCGAGCAAGAAATATGGATTTTGTCATCTTCAATATACAATGAGTGAATAAGCGGCCCGCCCGATGCGTAAAATTCGCCTTTTTGGAGCGAATCAATAATTGCTTCGTGAGTGAGTGATGTTGCCTTAATCATCGTAAATCCGCCAAAAGAATCGCATCTTGCAGTGTCAAGCGGATATTGATTGTGGTTATCATCTGTTGCTATGCAGTAGAGCCTTTTTCCGTGTCTGAGCATAGCATCATATACTGTCGGACTGTATTCATCAAGTCCATCGGGAACGCAACAACCGTAATTGAGTATTTCCATTGCGAAAAACCCTTCATAATTTATGTAGTCATTGTATTCTTCAAGCGACCAAACAGGATGGTTAAATGTAACCAAAAAGCCGTTTTCTCTCGCAATTCTCACCATTTCGTTGACGCCTTCAACAGTATGCTCACGAATATACGCATCGCCGTTAAACTTTATTTTTTCAACACTTTCTTTCGCACGCCCCCAAACATACTCATGGTTATAGCAAACCTGAGTGAGATTGTTCTTATCTATCGGGAAAAGATTTGCGTGCAAAAGTTTTCTCATTGCAGACGAAGGAACATCTTCCGCAATTTCAATTTCGTATCCCGGAAGCATATAAAAATCTTTGTCATTTAAGTCGCTGTGGTCAAGAAGTATCTCATGGTCTGTTATTGAGAGTATGCTGTATCCGTGGGACTTGTAAGCATCTTTAAGTTCTTTTGGCGTAAGATTTCCGTCAGACATGGTGCTGTGGCAGTGAAGATTTGCCTTATAGAACTGTCCTTCATTTTTGATAAGATATTTTTTCATTTTAAACCCTCCAAAAAATCATTAAACATTTTTATTGCACCTTCGACATTTAAAAATTCGTCTTTGATTTCATTTCTCCAAAGGCTTTCCCATTCAAGTGAAATATAGCCATTATAATGATTCTCGTCCAAAAGAGTGAGTATTTCCTTTATTGGAAGTACGCCCTCGCCGAGTTTTGTATAAAAGTAATCGTTTGCATTTTCATCGTCAAACGGCTTTCCGTCTTTAATATGCACATGTGCAATGTCTTTTCCTATGTAGTCGATTGTTTCTTTCGGACTTTCGCCTTCTTCAATGGGATGAATTATATCCCAGATAATTTTTGCGTTATCACGGTTTATATCATCAAGCAATTTTCGCAGCACTTTTCCGGTTGAAAACTCGTTGTGCGTTTCTATCCAAATCTGTTTTTTTGTAAGGTCGCACATCTTCTGAATGGTTCTAACTATGCCGTCATAATCGAGTTCGTCTTTTTTGTCTGTTTTTCTTCTTGCAAAGTTTCCCAAAAATATCCTGATTGCCAAAATATCGGTATTCTCTATTTTTTCAAGAATTCTTTTTGCCTCTGAAACTTGTTCTTCGCTATACCTTTTTACGCAGATACTTGTTCCCAAATCAACTATTTTAAGTCCGTCCCCGTGCGTATAATGTTCTCCGTCAAGTCTTACTTCTACTGCATCAAATCCGTATTTTTCGCACAAGGACTTCAACTTTTCAGCGTCATAGTTCATACAAGCAACTGTTGAAAATGCTTTTTTAAAGTTCATTTTTACCCCTCTTACATTTCCGTTTCAATAAATCCTTTGTCCGTTAATTGCCAAAGAGTTTTAAACCCGGCTTCTTTTGCTATTTCTTTGCTTTCTTCAAAGAAATAGCATATATGTTCTGTTGTGTGTGCATCAGATGAAAGTGTGATTTTAGCACCTTTTTCGTTCAAAAATTTAAGTATTCTGAAATCAGGATACGGCAGTTTTTTATATCCTCTTGAAATTGCCCCCGTGTTGATTTCAAAAATAAGTCCCTTCTGTACTATTGCTTCTGCTACACTGAGTGCAGTATCAATGTATCTTTTGTCATTTTCGTCAAAAACTTCGTTGTTGTTACACTTTGTTATTAAGTCAAAATGTGCTGCTATATCAGCATTTGAATTCAAGAGATATTCTGCCAATGAATTAAAATACTCCATTGCCATTTTAACTCCGTCCCCTGAAAATTCCTCATCCCGGCATTTTATAATAGTTTCTTGATCGCTGTCGATAGCGTAATAAATGCCGTTTTTACAGATGTAGTGTATGGAACCTATTATATAGTCAAAATCATTTGGATTTTTAAGCGGTTCGGCACCATCTTCTTCCACTCCGCAAAAGAACTGAATTTGTTCTTTATACTTTTCTTTTAATTCTTTAACTGTTTTTATGTAACCTTTTACATCGCTCATTCCGTAGTCGGCAGGTTTGCACGGACTGTGTTCCGAAACTCCGTAAGAAAAAAGTCCTCTTTCAATAGCGGATTTAACCATTTCTTCAGGGATGTTTTTCCCATCGCTGAAATTGGTATGTGTGTGTATATCGGAATTAAAGAACATAACGACACCTCAATGCATAAAGATAAATAATAAAAATATGTAAGAGCAAAAAGCACGGAACCGCTATCCTGAACTTTTTTTTCTTTGTTTTGTGATGAAATCCTACGATTCCCGCAAGTGCTCCTATGGAACCTCCCAAAAGTGCCAATGCAATAAGAACAATTTCACTGACTCTGTTCCAGTGGTTTTTTGCACAAATCTTGTCTAATCCAAAAAACAAGAATACTATCGCATTCCAAACAGTTGCAAAAACAATAATCTGTTCTGCAACACTCCATTTTGATACAGTTTCTATAATGCCGTAAGTAACAAGTTCTTCCACATTGATTCTCCTCACACATTTATAATATGATAATTATACTATATTCACTGCGTCATTTCAAGAGAAAATAGGCTGTAAAAAACGCACCGACCGCATAAAATACCTTAAATTTATACAATCACAGATTAAAAGCTTCATTTTGTCAAACAAAATAAAGAAAAAATTCGTTTTTAACGAATTTTGAAAAATTTATGCTTTATGCTACGGACAAACTTCACCTCTCGGAGTACCTTCGTACGCCTTCGGGTTCAGTTTGTCCGTTCTGCACGCTTTTTAGTCGCCCCAAAAAGGAAATGTAAAAAATGACTTTTTTTACATTTCTTTTAAAATTTATTCGTCATCGTCATCAATTATCTGAGCCTTTTGCTTCGGCACAATATCTCCTGCCTTGGTAAGTGCAATTCTTGTAAGCATCGGACCCACAAGTTCATAGATTAATACTGCAAAGAGAACGATATTTCTTATAAGCGAGCCGTCTTGACCTAATTGCGAACTTACCGTTACCGACATTCCGAGTGCTACGCCTGCCTGAGGCAAAAGTGTAATTCCAAGGTGTTTCTCGATGTTTTTGTCGCATTTAACCGCCTTTGCACTCCATGAAGCACCATAGTACTTTCCGAGTGAGCGAGCAATTATGTATACGACTCCTATTAAAACTGCCGTTTTACTTGCCAAAACATTTAAATCAAGTTCTGCACCGCTTATTACAAAGAAAAGAACGAACACCGGTGCAGTCCACTTGTCTGTCTTTTCCATAATTTCTGCGGAAAAATCACACAAATTGCAAAATACGGTTCCAAGCATCATGCAAACCAAAAGTGATGAGAAAGAAACTGTAACACCACCTATTTTAAATTCCATCATGGAGATTGCAACTGCCAAAAATACGAATGTAACCGCAAGGTTAAGACGCTTGCTGTTTGAGTTGAAGTGGCGTTCCGTATATGTAAACAGCCAGCCTAAAACAGTTCCTAAAAGAAGCGAAGCGACAATTTCAACAATCGGCTCTATAATCAGTGAGGTAGTGCTTACCGAACCGTTAATCATTGCTTTTGCGATACCGAAAGAAACAGCAAACACTACAAGTCCTATTGCATCGTCAAGTGCAACGATAGGAAGAAGTATATCCGTAAGTTTTCCCTTTGCCTTGTACTGTCTTACTACCATAAGTGTTGCGGCAGGTGCGGTTGCAGTTGCTATTGCACCAAGTGTGATTGCAACAGGGATTGTCATTTCACCGCCAACGATAAAATGAAGTATTACAAGCGCAATATCAACGAAAATTGTAGCCATCAAAGCCTGCACAAAAGCAATTACCGTGGCTTGCTTGCCTGTTTCTTTAAGTTGTGCAAGTCTGAATTCGTTTCCTATTGCAAAGGCAATAAAACCAAGTGCTACATTTGAAATCAGTTCTAACCCTTTTACGCTTTCGATACTTGTAAAGCCTATTCCTTCAACGCCCAAAAGTCCAAGGCACGATGGTCCTATAAGAATACCTGCGATGAGATACCCCGTAACATCAGGGAGCTTAAAAAGTTTTGTTATTCTCGATACTAAAAGTCCTGCTGCCATCGCTATTGCGATAGAAAGTAATACTGTCATAGCAGAAACCCCCTTTAAAAAATCAATTAGAAAGTATAGCACCAATTTTAATTGGTGTCAATCTATATTATTGTGATTTTTGATAAGACTTCTCCCACTTTGGCGTTTATGACAAGTGAAGCGTTGTTATCTGCCGGTGTTTTATCCCGATTTATTACCACTACATTTGTTCCGTGAAAGTAGTTTAAAAGCCCTGCTGCGGGATAAACTGCGAGGCTTGTGCCGGCAATTATCATCGTATCTGCCCTACTTATAACATCAATTGCTCCGTTTACGGTGGAATCATCTAACGGTTCTTCATACAATACAACATCGGGTTTAATTATACCTCCGCATTCGCAACGAGGTATGCCCTCTTGATTTTTAATATATTCTGCACCGTAAAACTTTCTGCATTCCGTACAATAATTTCTGTGTATTGAACCGTGAAGTTCAAAAACATTTTTACTGCCCGCCATTTGATGAAGTCCGTCAACATTTTGTGTTACAACACCTAAAAGTCTTCCCTTTTTCTCCATTTCGGCGAGTTTGTGATGTGCCATGTTCGGAAGTTTGTCAAGCGGCAGCATTTTATCCCTGTAAAACTTGTAAAACTTTTCCGTGTTACTGTAAAAATAAGTTCTGCTCAAAATCATTTCCGGCGGAACATCATATTTTTGATTATAGAGTCCGTCAACCGAACGAAAATCAGGTATTCCGCTCTCGGTAGACACCCCCGCTCCGCCAAAGAACACTATATTTTTGCTCTCGTTTACTATATCTTGAAGTGTTTTCATTTTAATCTCCTCCATGGATTTATATTATAGCACAAATTTCAAAAAAGAAAATACAATCTTTATTTTGACATACTGACTCTTATAATGTAAAATAAAAGCGGTGATGCGTTATGGAAAGGACAATACTTCATTGCGACTGTAATTCTTTTTTTGCATCTGTTGAAACCGTGCTTAACCCGGAATATCGAGGCGTTCCGATGGCAGTTTCCGGAGATGAAGAAAGTCGCCACGGTATAATTTTGGCAAAAAACGAACTTGCTCGTGCTTTCGGAGTGAAAACCGCAGAACCTGTTTGGCAAGCAAAGAAAAAGTGTCCTGATCTTGTTTTGGCATCTGTCCATTTTGATGAATATAAAAAATATTCCAAAATAATAAACGAAATATATCGTGAATACACCGACAGAGTCGAGCCTTTCGGCATAGATGAAAGTTACCTTGATGTAACTGCTTCTTTTCGTCTTTTCGGAAGCGGAAAAGAAATTGCCGACACTTTAAGACACAGAATAAGAGAAGAAACGGGTCTTACAATTTCGGTCGGTGTTTCTTTTAACAAAGTTTTTGCAAAACTCGGAAGCGACTATAAAAAGCCTGATGCAACAACAGTAATAAGTCGTGAAAACTTCAAAGAAATTGTTTATCCGTTACCGATAAATGCACTTTTGTTTGTAGGCCACAGCATTGAGGAAAAACTCCTTCGCTTAAACATAAAGACCATCGGCGATATAGCCGATTGTGATAAAGAATTCTTAAAAAAGCATTTTGGTAAACACGGAGAACTTCTTTATGTATATGCAACCGGTAATGATTCAGAACCGGTAAAAAAGTGGGACGACATAAGCGAGGCAAAATCCATCGGAAAGGGACAGACTTTTCCTTCCGACATACCTTTGGACGAAGAAATAATTAAAAAGAGTATTTCTCCGCTCTGCGAAAATGTTGCAAAAAAACTCCGTGAATCTTCAAAAAAATGTCAAACTGTTCAGGTTACGATAAAAGGTACGGATTTTAAAAGCATCTCCCGTCAAAAACAACTTGACAGAGCAACAAATATAACCAAAGACATATTGGATTGCAGTCTGAAAATCATTTTTTCTTCTTGGAAAAAGGAAAAACTTATTCGGTCGATTACAGTTACGGTTTGTTCTTTATGCGATGAGAGTTCACCCGTTCAGCTTTCAATGTTTGACACATTTGATACTCAAAAAAAAGAAAATCTCGAAAGTACTCTTGACCAAATACGATTAAAATACGGAAACAATTCAGTAATTTCAGGCAGCGACATTAAGTAGTTATTTTCTTAAATTGCTGTTGTATAAAATTGTCAATAATGATATAATATTTTTGGTGATGTAATGTTTAAAAATCATTTTTCTATTAAATATATGGACTTTACGCTTCTTATTTGCACAATCATATCTTCGATTGCAGGTCTTTTTGCGATTTTCAGTGCAACAACAAGTTTTGATTCAAATCTTAGATACATTGTTGTTCAAGGTGTCGGTGCTTTAATCGGAATTATCGCTCTTTTTGTAATTTCATGGATGGATTACAATGACTTTGAACAATTTAAGTTTGTTTTTATGGGAATTGCCGTTGTACTATTGGGTTTAGTTCTTATTATAGGCTTTGGGCGTGAAGATACAGGTACACAAGGTTGGATTTCTCTGGGACCGATAAATGTTCAGCCTGCCGAGTTAGCAAAACTTTGCTTTATAGTTTCTTTGGGTGCCCATATATCAAAAGCAGGAGAAGATATCAATACTCTCAGGCATATTGTTTTGCTCTTTTTACACTTGACACTTTATGTAGGGCTTGTCATTTTACAGCCCGATTACGGGACTGCTATGGTTTTCGTATTCATATTTATTGTCATGACATATATCGGAGGGCTTAATTCTAAAATCTTTTTAAGCGGTATCGGGCTTATTGTCGCCGTTTGTCCTCTGCTTTGGTTTTTTGTGTTGAGAGATTTCCAGAAAAAAAGAATTATTTCATTTTTAAATCCGGAAAGCGACCCGCTGGGCAGCGGATACCATGCAATTCAGTCGAAAATTGCAACGGGCAGCGGCGGTCTTTTCGGCAAAGGCTATCTTTCAGGCTCTCAAACTCAGATGGGATACCTTCCCGAAAAACAAACTGATTTCATTTTTTCTGTTATCAGCGAGGAGTTTGGCTTTATTGGTGCAATAATCGTAACCGCCCTTTTGGTTACCGTAATTGTCAGATGCTTTATCTGTGCAACACACGCCCCTAACTTTTTCGGCGAATTGATTTGTATAGGCGTGGGTTCAATGCTTCTTTTTCACACGATTGAAAATATAGGTATGTGTATAGGTCTTTTGCCGATTACGGGCATTCCCCTGCCGTTTATCAGTTATGGTGGGTCAAGCGTTTTGACAAATTTTATTTCCATAGGTTTAGTCGAGTCTGTGGCGTGTTCCAAAAGACCGGTAAATTATTGATAAGTTAAAAGGGTCCGGTGCAAAATGCACTATTTTCCCCTCAGCCCCAAAAAGGACTCAAAGCGGTTGCTTTGAGTCCTTTTTTAAAGTTTTAATAACCTTTGTGCATTTTTATACAGTATCTGTTCTTTCTCGTCATCGCTCAAAAGAAGGTACATAAACCTTTTAAGTTCGTTTCCGATAGTCGCCATCGGATAATCCGTTGCAAAAAGGGTTCTTTCTACGCCGAACTTTTTTATAATATCTGTTGCTTTTCTTGCTCCGAGGCGGTTTATCGAACTTGATGTGTCAACATACACATTTTGAAGGTCTGAAAGTTCCTCTACTCCCTCGTCCCACACTTCTCTTCCTCCCAAGTGTGCCGCAACTATCGTAAGGTCTTTAAAGTCTTTTGCAATTTTTCTGATTCTTTTGGGGTGGGATAAATCAGAAACTGCATCTCCCACATGAAGAAGGATGGGAAGGTTTTCTTCCTGTGCAGACTCATAAATGGGATACGCCATTTTTGAATCTGCCTCAAATCCTTGAAAATCAGGGTGAAGTTTTATCCCTTTAAGTCCCAATTCTTTCATTCTTTTTACTTCTCCGCCAACATCACCGAAGTTTTGGTGAATTGTGCCGAATTTTATGAATCTCTCATCTTTTAAAGAACTTAAAAAATCATTTATAGAAACTACTTGTTCTTCTTTTGTAGCCGTGGAGTGAACAACCATTTTTTCTATGGGGTATCCTTCAATGCTTTTCAAAAGAGAATCAAGGGTCCCATTTTCATCTTCCGAGGGTGTAAGATAGTAATCAGATGTCCTTTTTGTAGCTTTTTTTGCGATTTTATCCGCAAAAACATGAACATGAAAGTCTATTATTCTCATTGGTTATCTTCTTCGTCTGTTTCTGTTATTTCGTTGTCGATTATTTCTTCTGCCGGCATTTCCTCTGACACTTCTTTGGTTGTTTCTTCCGTTTCTGTTTCCTGTGTTTCTTCGCTTGCGATTTCTTCTATTTCTGTTTCCTGTGTTTCTTCGCTTACGATTTCTTCCGTTTCGATTTCTTTATTCGCCAAATCTTCACCGTTTTTTGCATTTTTTGCTTTCAAGATAAGATAAATCTCAAAAAGTATTGCCAACAAAAGAAGTATCGCACATACAATAATTAAGGTTTTTAAATTAAATCCGCCCAACTTATATTCAAGTTCCATATTGACGGGACTTTTTTCGCTGAATTCCCATTTATATACATGGTTTTTGTCATCTGCCTCTTTTGCATTATTAACCTTTGCCTTATTTGGAAGTTTAACTGTAAGAGTCATTGTTGTATCCGGTCCGAAAGCATTTGTCGTTGCCACCGATGAATAGTTTCTGCTTGAACCGGCAGAAAGTTCGCCCTTAAAAGAATATACTTTATTATCGTCTGCTTTGTGAATTATACCGGGGACAGTTTTTTTGCTGAATACCGGTGCAAAATTAAAAATTGCCCAATTTTCTTCGTTTAAAAATTCTTCGTAATTTGCAAATGTTTTTTCAAAAGAAATACCGAATTCGCTGTCTGTATCAATATTTTTGTACTTTATTCTCTCTTCTTCAAGCGACTGAATAAAATTACTGCGAAGTTCTTTAAGTTGCTCACGAGCAGTTTCCGTACCTATTTCATCCTGTTTCATTATATAAGTGAGTGTCGTTTTGTAACTTCCGTCATTTTGCACTTCCACGGTTGTATCAATTTTACAGCCTGCCAAAAGGAACATAATAAAAATCGCCGTAACAAAAGAAATTATTTTTTTCATAATATCTCCTCCTTTTTTTAATTATACATACTTTTCTGCCTTTTTCAACCCATATATTATTTTTTTTGCCAAAATAAGCAATTTTAATTAAATTTTTGAAAAAACATTTTGCTTTTACATTATAAATGTGTTAGAATACATGTAGATTTTTTTGAGGTGGTACAAATGGATACAATTAAATTCTCAGATAAAGTAAAAGATTTATCGGGTTCTGCGATAAGAGCAACATTTAAACTTTTGGCGGACCCTGCCATAATTTCATTTGCGGGCGGTGCCCCTTCTCCAAGCGTCTTTCCGAATGATAAACTTGCTTTAATTTCTGACAAAATCTTAAAAGAAAACGGTACTTTGGCTCTCCAATACGGAATTACCGAAGGCTATCCGAAACTTCGTGAGTTTGTAAAAAACAGGCTTGTAAAACAAGGCGTTATCAAGGAAAATGATGATGTAATTATAACAACCGGAGGTCAGCAAGTAATTGACCTTACGGCAAGAACATTAATTAACGAAGGCGATGTTGTGGCGGTTGAAAGCCCGAGTTTTGTCGGCGGTCTTAACTGCTTCCGTTCATATAATGCAAAACTTGTGGGCATTCCGGTAAAAGATGACGGAATTGACACCGATTATTTAGAGGAAGAAGTTCTTAAAAAGACAAAAATAAAAATTCTCTATGTAATTCCTACTTTCCAAAATCCGTCGGGAATTACTATGAGCCTTGAAAAAAGGAAAAAACTTCTTACCCTTGCCGATAAATACGATTTTATGATATTGGAAGATAACCCTTACGGCGAACTTCGTTACAGAGGCAAAGAAGTTCCCACCATAAAAAGTTTGGATACCTCCGGCAGGGTAATTTATGCAGGTTCTTTTTCCAAAATTCTTTCTCCGGGAATGAGAATCGGATTTTTCAGTGCAAATAAAGATTTACTCGAAAAAATGGTTGTAGTAAAGCAGGTAGTTGATGTTCATACACCTATGCTTACTCAACTTATTGCATACAATTTTGTAACAGAATACGATATTGATGCACATATTAAAAAATGTTGTGATGTGTTCGGTGATAAGTGCTTGTTTATGCTTGAATGCATAGACAAATACCTTCCCGACTACTGCGTACCCACTCGTCCCGAAGGCGGTCTTTTCATCTGGTGTTCTCTTCCCGACCGATTTGATTCTTCCGTTCTCTTTAAAGAAGCCGTTGAGAAAAAAGTTGCATTTGTTACGGGAAGTGCATGTATGGTAAACCAAAATGAAAAGTCAAGTTCTTTCCGTCTTAATTTCTCACAGGCTGATAAGGACAAAATCGAAGAAGGAATTAAAATCTTGGGAACTGTTATTAAATAAAGGAGAATTAAAATTGATAGGCGATAACAAAGTTATTTTTTCAGCAATTCAACCAACGGGAGTAATTACGCTCGGAAACTATCTCGGTGCTTTAAAAAACTGGGTCAGTCTTCAAGATGAGTATTCTTGTTGCTTTTCTGTTGCAGATTTGCATTCGATTACCGTTCGTCAAATTCCTGCTGATCTTAGAAAAAACACGCTCTCACTTTTGGCACTGTTTATTGCGACAGGAATTGACCCGGAAAAGAATATACTCTTTATTCAAAGCCATTCTCCGTATCACAGTGAACTTGCGTGGATCCTCAACTGCTACACCCAGATGGGCGAACTTTCAAGAATGACACAGTTTAAGGATAAATCTCAAAAGCATGCAGACAATATAAATGCAGGTCTTTTCACATACCCCACTCTTATGGCGGCAGACATTTTGTTATATCAAACAGACCTCGTTCCTGTCGGAAGCGACCAAAAGCAACATTTAGAACTTGCCCGAGATATTGCAAACCGATTTAATTCTGTATATTCCGAAACTTTCACCGTTCCGGAGCCTTATATTTTAAAAAGTTCGGCTCGTATAATGAGTCTTCAAAATCCTAACGCGAAAATGAGCAAATCCGATGTAAATCCAAACGGCTTTATTACACTTTTGGAAGATACCGACAGTATCATTCGTAAATTTAAGCGTGCCGTTACGGATTCCGAATCAGAAATAGTTTATCGTGAGGGAAAAGACGGAATAAATAACCTCATAAATATATACTGTGCCGTTACGGGTAAAACCGTAGAAGAAACAGAAAAAGAGTTTTTTGGAAAAGGCTATGGCGATTTTAAATTAAGTGTCGGCGAAGCAGTTTCCGATGCTCTTTTGTCGATTAAAGAAAAGTACGATTATTTAATTAAAAACAAAGACTATCTTGAATCAATATATAAAAGCGGTGCGGAAAAGGCAAAAGCAATTGGATGTCGCACACTTACAAAGGTTAAGAAAAAGGTCGGATTTATTTTACCATGAATATCTCGTCAATGATTATTTTTTCATTTCTTATAGCATTTATCCTAACTTTTATTGCCACACCCTTCGTAAAAAAATTGGCAATAAGATTTGGTGCAATAGATGTGCCGAAAGATTCTCGCCGTATGCACAAAAATCCCACTCCTCTTTGGGGCGGTCTTGCGATGTTTTTCGGTTTTATTGTAAGTGTGTTCTTTTTTGCAATCCATGAAATCGAAATTATCGCAATAATTCTCGGTGCAACAATTCTCATTGTGATGGGAATGTTTGACGATGTAAAGCCTATAAATCCATACATTAAATTTGCAATCCAAATATTAGCATCTTTGATTCCGATTTCTTGCGGTGTCGTAATTAAACGAATTGCGGTTCCTTCGTTTTTGTCGCAAACTGGATTTTGGGAACTTGGGTGGTTTGCAATTCCCGTAACCGTATTTTGGATTGTAGGAATAACCAATGCATTAAATCTCATGGACGGTCTTGACGGACTTACAGCAGGTGTTGTGTCCATATCTTCCATGTCCATGCTTTATATTTCGCTAATCGTAAGCGAACCTAATATTGCACTTATTACCGCAGCTTTGGTAGGTGCCTGTTTTGGGTTCTTACCCTATAATTTCAACCCTGCTAAAATATTTATGGGAGATACAGGCTCACTTTTCCTTGGTTTTATTCTTTCTACACTTTCAATTCAAGGGCTTTTTAAAGGTTATGCGGTAATCTCGTTTGCAGTGCCTCTTTTGATTCTCGCACTTCCCATATTTGACACATTAGCGGCAATGCTCAGACGAATAAAAAACAAAAAGCCTATTATGAGTCCTGACAGAGCACATCTTCATCACAGACTTGTTGATGTGGGCTTCTCACAGAAGCAAACCGTGTGCATTATTTATACCGTTTGTGCCCTTTTGGGTTTATTGGCAATAATTTTGGTATCCACGGGAGCCGTTAGGGCATTATCTCTTGCCGTAATTATTCTTGCATTTTTGTTTTTTATCGGAGTTACTCCGTATCTTTCCGATATGTTTTCTGATAATGAGGATGATGAAAATGACAAAAAAAATTAAAGTGATGACCGTTTTCGGGACTCGTCCCGAAGCAATAAAAATGGCACCGCTTATCAAAGAACTTGAAAAAAGAGAGCAGTTTGAGTCCATTGTTTGTGTAACTGCACAGCATCGTCAAATGCTTGATATGGTGCTTGACCTGTTTAAAATTAAGCCTGATTATGACTTAAATATTATGACAAACTGTCAGACTCTTTCCGATATTACTACCCGTGCAATTATCGGTCTTGAAAGTGTTATAAAAGAGGCAAAGCCCGATATAGTCTTAGTTCACGGCGACACTTCAACAACATTTGCAGGTTCTTTGGCAGCTTATTATAATCAGGTAAAAGTAGGTCATGTCGAAGCGGGACTCAGAACATTTAACAAGTATTTCCCATTTCCCGAGGAGATGAACCGCCGCTTGACCGGTGCCATCGCCGACATTCACTTTTCGCCAACCGTATCCAATAAGAAAAATCTTCTCCGTGAGGGTGTAAATGAAGACAGTATATACATCACGGGAAATACTGTTATTGACGCTTTAAAAACAACTGTTCGGGAAGACTTCGATTTTTCGTTTGCAAAGGGCATTGATTTTTCAAAAAGAATAATTCTTATGACTGCACACAGAAGGGAAAATTTAGGAAAGCCTCTTGAAGGTATTTGCCGTGCAGTAAGAAGAATTGTTGAAGAATTTTCTGATGTTTTGGTTGTATATCCCGTTCATCTTAACCCTGTTGTTCAAAATACGGCTCGCTGTATTTTGGGAGGGCATGACAGGATTTTACTTACAGACCCTCTTGACACAGATGCACTCCATAATCTTATGAATAAATCGTATCTTGTCCTGACCGATTCGGGCGGACTTCAAGAGGAAGCCCCCGCACTTTCAAAGCCTGTTTTGGTTCTTCGCGGTGAAACAGAGCGTCCCGAAGCTGTTGAAGCAGGAACTGTAAAAATTGCAGGCACAGATGAAGAAAATGTTTATAATTTGACTCGCACTCTTCTTTTAGACAAAAACGAGTACAATAATATGCACCACGCAGTAAATCCGTATGGGGACGGTAACGCTTCAATAAGAATTTGCGATGCACTTTTATACTATTTTGGTTTATCAAGCGATAAACCAAAACAATGGTTACCAAATGAAAAATAGAGAAACAATTACGGCACTGTCTATGATAACTCAGTTTGGTCTGAGTATGATTGTAACGCTTTTACTGTGCGTTTTTGGTGCAAAATATCTTAAAGATAAGTTTTTTTTGGGAAATTGGATAATGATTGTCGGCATAATCGTGGGAATTTTATGTTCGGTAATCACTATGATTAATTTTGTAAAAAGTATGCTTAAAATTTTTTCGAGCTCTGATAAATGAGGTTTATATGGTTAAGAAATATCTTTTTCGAATGTTTTCTGTTATCTTAATACTCGGAACTGTTGAAGTGATTCTTTTTGCCGTATTTAAAAAATTCTCGCTTCCTGTATTATACGGTACGCTTTTGGGTTGTGCTTATGACATCGTTCAACTTCTTTCTATAACGCTTTCCTTAAACGAATCGTTAGACAAAGGCAAAAAAGGTGCAACAGGGTATATGACAAGTTCGTATTTTATCAGGCTTGTATTGGCGGGAGCGGTTGTTTTTACGGCAATTAAACTTCCAAATATATTTAACCTTTGGGCAACGGTTATTCCGCTTTTCTTCACAAAAGTCTCGGCTTATATTGCCCAATACACATTAAAGGGGGAAAAACACGATGGATGTTAATATTAACGGTCCTAAAATACTTTATGAATCATCGTTTGAAGTACCTGTTTTAGGTAAAATCCACATCACCGAAACGATAGTCAATGCTTGGATTGTTATGGCGGTAATTATTCTTGTTTCGATATTTTTAACAAGAAATCTTCGAGTTAAAAACCCATCAAGAAAGCAGATTGTAGCGGAAAAACTCGTTTCAATGCTTTATTCTCTTGTTGAAACTACCATGGGAAGCAAATTTATAAGTTATGCACCCTATATCGGAACACTTTTGGTATTTTCGGCAATTTCGAGTCTTTCTTCACTTACGGGTCTTCGTGCTCCAACCGCAGATTACAACACAACACTTGCTTGGGCGTTGGTTACTTTCTTCCTGATACAGTATAACAACATAAAATATAACGGATTTTTCGGATATTTGAAAGGATTTACAAAGCCTGTATTTGTGATGACTCCGCTTAACCTTATAAGTGAAATTGCAAACCCGATTTCTCTTTCTTTCCGTCATTTCGGAAATATTGCTTCGGGCGTTGTTATTACAACTTTGGTCTATTCCGCACTTGCAGCACTCAGTCATGCAATACTTGGTTTTATCCCCAACGAATTTATAGCAAACATTCCGATTTTACAAGTCGGGCTTCCTGCCGTACTTTCGTTGTATTTTGATGTTTTCACCAGCGTTTTGCAGGCTTATATCATAAGTATGCTTACTATGGTGTTCGTCAGTTCCACTGCTGAATAAACTTTGTTTTTAATTAATTAAACATATATATTTTTTTGGAGGTATTATTATGGACAACACATTATTGGCAAAAGCAATCGTTTTGGCCGGTTCCGCTATCGGTGCAGGTCTTGCGATGATAGCGGGTATCGGCCCCGGTATCGGTCAAGGTTACGCTGCGGGTAAAGGTGCGGAAGCAGTTGGTCGTCAGCCTGAAGCAAAAGGTGATATTATGTCAACTATGCTTGTAGGTTGTGCTGTTGCTGAGTCAACAGGTATTTACGGACTTGTTGTTGCGATGATTCTTATGTTTGCGAATCCGTTTATAAACATGATCTGATTATTTAAGGAGTTTGACCTATGGAAAAATTTTTATCATTTGTAAGCATTGATGTATGGTCTTTGATTTTCACATGGGCAAACCTTCTCATTTTGTTTCTCATTCTTAAAAAGATTTTGTTTAAGCCAATAAAAAACATTATTGATCAGCGTGAGAAAGAAGTAAGCGATATGTATGAAAATGCCGACTCGGCACAAAAAAATGCCGAAAGTCTTGAAAAAGAGTATCGCGAAAAACTCAACAGTGCAAAGGAAGAAGCTCGCACGATTGTTTCGGAGGCTGCAAAATCCGCCGAACTCGAAAGTGAAAGCATTATTTCCGATGCCAAAAAGAAAGCTGAATTAATTTTGAAAAATGCTGATGAGCAAATTGAAACAGATAAGAGAAGGGCCTCCTCGGAACTCAAAAAGGACATTGCTTCCATTGCCGTTTCCATTGCGGAAAAGGTCATTGAAAAGAATATCAATCAAGAAGACAACGAGCGTCTTATCGAAGACTTCATTGACGGGATAGGTGATGACAAATGAACCTGTTGGCAAAAAACTATGCTAATGCTTTTTATTCACTTGCAAAAGATGAGGGTATCGAAAAAGACATTCTCTCTGATTTATCTGTCGTAACGAAATTGTTTTCGGATAATGACGAGTATGTTTCCATTATGAACTCGCCCATGATTGCTCTTTCAGAGAGAGAAAAAATGCTTGATGATGCCTTTTCAAAAAGTGTTTCTCCTTACACTTTAAATCTTCTTAAAATCCTTGTTTCAAAAAAATCTTTAAACTTGGTATTTGAGTGTGAGAAGATTTTTGTTGCACTTTACAACAAAGATAATAATATTGAAAAAGTTACTGCCGTAACGGCAATTCCTTTAAGCAAAAGATTGTCTGAAAAACTTACAGACCGCCTTTTCAGTGTTCTTAATAAGACTGTAATTTTGGAAAATGTTGTTGACAAATCATTAATAGGAGGAATTATGCTTCGTTATGAAAACAAGCAAACTGATTCCTCGATAAGAAATCGCCTCATGGCTATTGAAAAGACTATAAATTCGGATAATTAGAAGGTTGGTGAAATTATGCAGCTTAATCCGGAAGATATAAGCAAAATTATTAAAGACCAAATAAAGAATTACTCCAATAAAGCAGAACAAAAAGAAACCGGCTATGTTGTCGAGGTCGGTGATGGTATTGCAAAGGTTCACGGTCTTGAAAACTGTATGGCAAATGAACTTGTAGAGTTTGAAAACGGTGAATTTGCAATGGCTCTTAACCTTGAAGAAAACATAGTAAGCGTTGTTATTTTAGGTACCGATGAAGGTATCAAAGAAGGTACTATCGTTAAAAGAACCGGAAATGTTGTTCGTGTCCCCGTTGGAGAAACTCTTATCGGAAGGGTCGTAAATTCACTTGGTGTTCCGCTTGACGGAAAAGGAAGTATTGATTCGAGTGAAACTCGTCCCATCGAATATCCTGCTCCCGGAATTATTGAGAGGAAATCTGTCAGTGTTCCGCTTCAAACGGGTATTAAGGCTATTGACTCCATGATTCCTATCGGTCGTGGTCAGCGTGAACTTATAATAGGCGACCGCCAGACAGGAAAAACAACCATTGCAATAGACACAATCATAAATCAGAAAGGCAAAGATGTTATTTGTATCTATGTCGCAATAGGACAAAAAAGTTCAACAGTTGCACAAATGGTTGACATTTTAAATAAAAACGGTGCCATGGACTACACTATTGTCGTTTCTTCAACAGCAAGCGACCTTGCCCCGCTTCAATATATCGCACCGTACGCCGGTTGTGCTATGGGTGAGTACTTTATGTACAAGGGCAAAGATGTCTTGGTTGTATATGATGATTTGAGCAAGCATGCGGTGGCATACCGTGCCCTTTCGCTTCTCATTCGCCGTCCGCCGGGACGAGAAGCATATCCGGGAGATGTTTTCTATCTTCATTCAAGACTTCTTGAAAGAGCGGCCCGTCTTGCTCCCGAGTATGGTGGCGGTTCTCTTACTGCTCTTCCGATAATAGAAACGCAGTCGGGTGATGTATCTGCTTACATCCCCACTAATGTTATTTCAATTACTGACGGACAGATATTCCTTGAAACAGAACTTTTCCACCTCGGAATTATGCCTGCGGTAAACCCCGGTATCAGCGTTAGCCGTGTCGGTGGCAATGCACAGATTAAAGCTATGAAAAAAGTTTCCGGTACTTTAAAACTGAAATATTCACAATACCGTGAACTCCAGGCATTTGCACAGTTCGGAAGCGACCTTGATGAAGATACAAAAATTCGTCTTGACCAAGGTGCAAGAATAGTTGAAGTTTTAAAACAGCAAAGGAATAAACCTGTTGAAGTTTACAATCAGGTTCTTATAATCTATGCGGTTGTAAATGACTTCTTAAAAGATATTGACATAGAAGATATTTCAGATTTTGAGGATTCGCTTTTTGAATATATTAAAATCTATCCCGAATTTGAAAAGGCAATTAAGGAAACAGGCTCTCTTGACGATAATACGGTAGCGTTGATGGAAAAAGCAATAAATGAGTGCAAAGAAAAGTTTTTAAAGACGAAGTGAGGTTTTTTTACTTATGGACTCTATGAAAAGTATAAAGAGCAGAATAAAAAGCGTTGAAAACACTCGTCAAATAACAAAAGCGATGGAACTTGTCGCCACAAGCAAGATGCGTCATGCGAAAGAAAGAATTGAGCGTACAAAACCGTACTTTGACATTTTGCGTGATACACTTGATAATATCTCTTCTTCCAATAATGACTTTTCTTCTCCGTTTACAGTTCAAAAAGACGGTAAATGTTGCTTTATTGTGATAGCAGGCGACCGTGGACTTGCCGGCGGATACAACAACAACCTTTTTAAGTCGGTAAATGCCAATGAAGATGATATTATTTTTCCTATCGGGAAAAAAGCGGTAGAGCATTTTAAAAATTACGAGTTGCTCTCTACCGATTATTCCGTTACGGAAAATGTTGACATTTCGGATTGCCACGACATCGGTAAAATTCTTGCAAAAGCATTTTTGGAAGGTAAATTTACTTCGCTTAAAATTTTTTACACGGGATTTATAAATGTTTTAACGCAAAAGCCTTCAAGTGAGGACATTTTGCCTATTATTTCAAGAAAAAAGACGGATTTTAAAAAACTTGACCAAATTATATACGAACCGTCTTCGGAATCAGTATTTGAACACATTATACCTCAGTATATTGCCGGTGTAATATACGGCGGAGTATGTCATTCTCTTGCAAGTGAACTCTCCGCAAGAAGAAATGCTATGCAATCGGCTACCGAAAATGCCGATGAAATGATAGAATCATTAAACTTGAAATTCAATCGTGCCCGTCAGGCATCAATAACTCAGGAAATTACCGAGATTGTTGCGGGTGCGGAAAACTAAACGAAAGGAATGATAGTTTTGACGAATAACATAGGAAAAGTAACCGCGATAGTCGGACCTGTTCTTGATATTCGTTTTGAGGCAGGGCATTTGCCTGACCTCTTAAATGCCATAATTGTTGAAGACGGCGACAAAAAAGTTACTGTCGAGGTTGCTCAGCATATTGGAGATGATACGGTTCGTTGTATTGCGATGAGTTCAACAGACGGACTTCGCCGCGGTCTTGATGCAATAGATACAGGGCATGGAATAAGCGTTCCGGTCGGTGAATGCACATTGGGAAGAATTTTTAATCTTCTCGGTGAGCCGATTGACAATCTTCCCGCCCCTGAAAATGCAGAAAAATGGGATATTCACAGAAAAGCACCCGGCTATGACGAACAGGAAAGCACAACCGAAATCCTTGAAACGGGAATTAAGGTCATTGACCTTATCTGTCCGTATGCAAAGGGCGGTAAAATTGGTCTTTTCGGCGGTGCAGGTGTCGGTAAAACCGTTTTGATTATGGAATTAATCAACAATGTAGCCAAACAGCATGGCGGACTGAGTGTTTTCTCCGGAGTCGGCGAGCGTACCCGTGAAGGAAACGACCTTTACAACGAGATGAAGGAATCCGGAGTTATTAATAAAACCGCCTTGGTTTACGGTCAAATGAATGAACCGCCGGGAGCGAGAATGAGAGTTGCACTCAGCGGTCTTACCATGGCAGAATACTTCCGTGATAAGGAAGGACAGGATGTTTTATTATTCATTGATAATATATTCAGATTTACTCAGGCAGGAAGTGAAGTTTCCGCTCTTTTGGGCAGAATGCCCTCGGCTGTTGGTTATCAGCCGACACTTGCAACGGAAATGGGTGCCCTTCAAGAGCGTATTACATCTACAAAGCGTGGCTCCATAACATCCGTTCAGGCTGTTTATGTTCCTGCCGATGACCTTACAGACCCCGCTCCTGCAACAACATTTGCCCATCTTGATGCTACTACCGTTTTATCAAGGCAGATTGCTTCTCAAGGTATATACCCTGCGGTTGACCCGCTTGATTCAACATCTCGAATACTTTCTCCCGATATTGTCGGAATTGAGCATTACGAAACCGCTCGTGCAGTTCAAAAGATGCTCCAACGATACAATGAACTTCAAGATATTATAGCGATTATGGGTATGGACGAATTGTCTGACGAAGACAAACTTATTGTTCACCGTGCAAGAAAAGTTCAAAGATTCCTCTCTCAGCCGTTTTCTGTTGCAGAACAGTTTACAGGTATGCAGGGTAAATATGTTCCGATTAAGGAAACAATTCGTGGCTTCAAAGAAATTATTGAAGGAAAGTATGACGATATTGCTGAGTCCGCATTCCTTTTTGCAGGAACCATTGATGATGTGCTTGAAAAAGCAAAAAGAGGTTAATTATGGCTGTTTTTCATCTTCAAATAGTAACTCCTGACGGGCTTATGTTTGACGGCAATGCCGAGGAGGTAATAATCCGCACCGAAACCGGTGATGTCGGCATACGGGCTCGACATATTGACTTTGTATCTTCCGTTGCACTTGGCAGAGCAAGAATAAAAGAAGAAGGTGCCTCGTCTTATCGTGAGGGCTGTGCTTCGGGCGGAATGATAAGTATGATAAACGGAGAATGCC
>JAZLFH010000036.1:0-14318 GCA_045615705.1 Clostridia bacterium | reverse complement strand
ATTGATAATCCGGATATATGTGATGAAATTGAAGCAAAAATTCGTTTGGAACTTAATCTCTCGGCACAAAGTGAAGAAAGCATTGACACAGAATAAAATACTTTAAAACGCTCCGCATCAGTTGTTGTAAATTAGAGAGCGTTTAAAGTTTATAATGCACTTTCAAGCGGACAAAACAAAAACACATTTATGCTTTTATGGTTTACTTTTTTGGCAGATCTGTTATAATAGTTATGTGGCTATGCCAAGCAACTATTAAAGTGAATAAAAGAAAAAGGCCAACAGAAAGGAGAAACCAAAGTATGAAATTTAAAAAAATTTTTTTGGTTTTAGTGTGCATTTTATCAGTTACAATGCTTTTTGGCTGCGAAAGTAAAGACAATTTTACGAAAATCACTGAAATTGAAGAGGACAGCCGTATTTTTGAAGTAAACTATGATCGTGTTGATTACGACTACGGCGACAAGTTTTGGGCTGAAAACAATGATAATTGGGGAGGCGGATGTACAGCCGTCAGCAAAGAGTTTTCAAACGGACATCGAGTTGTTGGAAGAAATATGGACTTAAATATAGCTGACAAACCCGCTTACATCGTCAGAACAAACGCAAGTGAAGGCCGATATAAAACGGTCGGACTTGCATATACATTCCGAGACTATGCTCCGTTATACGGTGAAGTCAAAGAAAAGGGCATACGAGACGAGTTTAGAAACATTCTCCCCTTCCTTTGCGATGATGTAATGAACGACCAAGGACTTCACATTG
Organism: Clostridia bacterium; assembly: GCA_045615705.1. GTDB lineage: Bacteria > Bacillota > Clostridia > UMGS1883 > UMGS1883 > JAZLFH01. The sequence continues at coordinate 13,553 of JAZLFH010000036.1, read as the reverse complement.
AAGTAAATATGAGACACGGCGAGTGCGATTTTGCCGGAAACGATCAATTTTCATTAAAAGGCACAAACCCGGACGGCGAAAGAAGAGTTCATATGTTTGAACTGCCTCGCTATATAGCGGAACATTGTAAAACCGTTGCTGAGGCAAAAGAATATGTTAAAACTTTGGATATTTACTCAAAAGACGGTTATTGGAATTACTGTTTCATTATTTCTGACAGTACCGACACCGGCGAAACGCATGCTTCTCTGCTTGAATTCTCCGAAATAGGATTTTTGGGCGATGTTTACAATGAGTATGTGCCTGATGATGAAAAAGTTTTGGCTGTAAATTGGATAGACGAAGAAGATGTTTCCGATATTGATTGGATAGGTATCGGACAAACAAATAAGGAAAAGTACTGTAAAATTCACGCTCTTGCACAGGCAAACTTTTACTTGAATTGGTGGGCATATCAGCGGGAAGATATGAAGTCGGGCGAAGGAAGATTTATGACAATTCAATCCCTGATTGACTCTGTTGACAACACAAGCCAAATGTACGATTTGATGAGAAGAATTTCCTACTCATGGTTCTACACCGATTACGACAATTGTAAAAAATACCATTTTGATCCGAGAAGCGAAAATTTAGGCGAGTTCCAGGGTGGGACATACGATTTCCTTTTTGACGAAAGTTATGAAGATGTTATCAAGCAGTTGTTTGACGCTTCAAACGCTGAAATCCGCACAATGACCAGAACTCAAAAGGAGCAAAAAGGCGGTATTTGGGAGTCAACCTTTACCGAGGTTGTTGATGTTACCGAGCAAACGATTGAAGTAAGATTTTTTGAAAACGAAGCTTTAAGATTCAAAATTACTATGGACGGAATCGAACACCTTTCAGAACTTGAAGCCCCTGTTTTTAGCGAACTCCCTCCTTATGACTTTTTTTAAACTAAACAGTAATTATATTTTTGCGAGCAGGAAAACTTGATGATATTATCATCCGATATATAGGATTATAAGCCTGCATCATAAAACAAAAAATGACATAGCCGGTTACATTAAAACCGGCTATGTCGCTTTTAATATGTGAAATTTTACTATCCTAAGTTTGGAAAGTGGCAGTAAGATTGAGTATAATAATGCATCTTATCGTAAATACCATTTATGCAAGTGAATTTTTCTTTACTTTATTGTAAGTATGCTGTCAAAACCTGTTATTTCAAAAACTTCTTTTATTGTGTCATTCACATTAAGTATGGAAAGTCCGCTTTTTTTCGCCATGCTCTTTTGAGTAGATAAAAGGACTCTAAGTCCTGCTGACGAAATATAATCGAGTTCTTTAAAGTCAATTACCATTTCATCAATCTCATCAATGCTTTCGGCGATTGACTTTTCAAGTTCCGGTGCCGTTGTCGTATCAAGTCTGCCCGCAACATTGATTATAAGTTTTTTTCCTTCAACATTTTTAATAATATTCATTTTGTACCTCCTATACTCATATCTAAAGAATCTACTTGAGATATTACTTCTATAAGTTTATTTTTAAGATTCAAGATAGCATCCGCACCTTCGGTTTTTCTCTTTATTGTCCTTCGAAGAAGCCTCGTATATGCAATTACTCTTGCCTTATTCTCATAATCATCAAGTTTTTCTTGGTCGTCAATTTCACAATAACCTTTAACCGTCAACTGCCAAATTGTTTTCATGCATGAGGACGAAAGCCCCATAAACTCCTCGCTTTTTTGCTTATTCAATTCTCCGAATCCTACATTTGCAAGGTAAACGGAAGCCATTTCAAACACAGGATTTCCGACACAGAGTGTGTCAAGGTCTATTAAAAGTACTTCTCCGTTTTGAAGCATAACATTCTTGAAATGATAGTCGCCGTGTAAAAGAGTATTACTGTCTTTAACATTTTCAATAAGTTGTACAAGTTTTTCAAAGGAACCTTTGTCAAGTTCATCCTTCAAATCGTTTGCCCAACCGAGTGCTACTTCTTTCATTTTCGGGAGATCGCCGTTTTTATCTTCAATAGAATGAATCTGCTTTAACAATTTTACAAATTCGTCAACAAGAGAAGAAAGTTTTTCCGGTTCATTCCGTGCAACTTTTGCAAAGGATTCCGCATTTAAAAGTTCAAAAACCGCACCGAACCCATCACCTACTCTTACAACATCATACGGTATGGCAGTAGGTATTCCGTATACAAAAGTTCTTTTTGAAAGTTCCCTCTCTCTTGTTATTTCATCAATACAGTCGGGATTTCTGTAAACCTTTATTACAGTATCCGGATCTAAACGGTACACGATACCGTTTGAACCCTCGCCGATTATCTCGCAACCGTCAACATCTACAACTCTGTATGCTTTTTTTATATCCATAATCTCAGTGAAGCCCGTCATTTCAAAAATTTCATAGACATCACTTTTTACATTGATAATTTTAAAATTTGAGTTTGCCTTTTTAAGACGCAACATTATTCTAAGTCCGGCACTTGATATGTATTCAAGATCACCTGCATCAATTATAACTTCATTTGCAGAATTCTGCGAAAGTATTTCAGAAATATTCTCCTCAACTTTCTGATTGTTTGTTGAGTCAACCCTTCCTGAAAGTTTAATGGTAAGAACCCCATTATCAACCACAAATTCCAAATTCATTATATTCACTCCTAAAATTTTGTCAACTTAATATTATCATTTACAATTGTATAGACTACATTATATCACATATTTATAAAAAATCAACTGTTTTATGTTTCTGAATGATATTTACTGCGACTTTTTGGAAAAATTATCATAGTTCTTAAAAAAATGTTCATTATTAGGTTGTTACGCATTGCAATTTTATAAATTTTAATATAAAATACAGTGTAATATTTTATGGAGGGTGTTATAGTATGCACGATAAGAATCGCGGCAGTTTTAAAAGCCGTATCGGATTTGTGTTATCGGCGGCGGGGAGTGCTGTTGGTCTGGGAAACCTGTGGAGATTTCCATACTTGGCGGCAAAAAACGGTGGCGGACTGTTTATTTTTATTTATATATTTTTGGCATTTACATTTGGTTTCTCTCTTTTGACCACCGAAATAGCAATAGGAAGAAAAACCGGCAAAAGTCCGATAAACGCATTTATGGAACTTAATAAAAAATCTGCTTGGATAGGCTATTTCGAATTAGCCGTTCCAATGATAATTTTGCCGTATTACTCTGTTATCGGCGGTTGGGTTTTTAAATATACTTACACTTACCTGATAGGGAACGGCTCTATGGCAGTAGATTCGACCGGCGGATTTTTTCATAATGTTATCGGTCTTAACACAAACGGAATTTTTCAATTACCGAGCGTTTTTTGGTTTTTATTATTTATGGGTTTGACTGCCGTTTTCGTTTATTTGGGCGTAGATAAAGGGATTGAAAAATGTTCAAAAATTCTTATGCCGATTCTTATTATCCTTATTTTATTTATCTCGGCGTATTCATTAACATTAAAAGACTCTCTCAGCGGGAGAACCGCACTTGACGGATTAAAAATTTATCTCACACCTAATTTTGAGGGAATGACCGTATTAAAATTTTTAAGAACATTTTTAGATGCCGCGGGACAACTTTTCTATTCAATGTCAATCGCAATGGGTATTATGATTACTTACGGCTCATATTCAAACAGAAAGTCAAGTTTGCTCAAATCCGTAAAAGAAATTGAAATTTTTGATACCGGTGTTGCACTTTTTTCAGGGCTTATTATGGTCCCTGCCGTATTCTGCTTTTTAGGTAATGACGGGCTTTCAAAAGCGGGTCCTTCGCTTATGTTTATTGCTCTTCCGCAAGTATTTAATGCCATGGGTACCTTCGGAAATATTATCGGAGTTTTGTTCTTCTTCTTGGTAATATTTGCGGCAATCACATCTTCAATTTCCATCATGGAAGCAATCGTTTCCATGATTATGGACAGATTTAATTTAAAAAGATCCGTTGCCGCAACAATAACCCTTATTATAAGTGCAATTATCGGTCTTATTACCTGTCTTGGTTATAATGCACTGTACTTTGATATAATGTTGCCAAACGGCACGCACGCACAAGTTCTCGATCTCCTCGATTATATTGCAAATAATCTTTTGATGCCGATTGTATCAGCTGCCACCTGTATTTTAGTCGGTTGGTTTGTCGGCATAAAAAAAATTGCAGACGAGGTTACAAGAAACGGCGAAAAATTCACTCGGCGTGGCTTATACTCTGTAATGACAAAGTATATCTGCCCGATAATTTTAATTGCTATTTTTTTAAACAGTTTCGGCTTGTTTGATAATATTTTAAAATAAAATTCAATACTTAAATGGGGTGTCGCAAAATGCGACACCCCATTTTATGATATATGCATCAACACGAAATAATTAAAATTTTAATACTTAGTCCGTTAATATTTTTTAATCCTCTGTGCCGGTAATTTGATTTGTGCAGATAATATTGTTTATTCCGATGGCTCCTCCAAGTATCATAATCGGGAGATAAACAAAATGATATCTCGCACCTCCGACAACTATCATATTTATTCCCGTTCCAATTAGCATAAATACCCAAAACGGCAACATAAACCGCCATCTGTTATTCTTAATCGCAACAAATATGCCGACAAAAAACATCACTGCAATAAACATATACCACAGTTGGTCTGTAATTATTAAAATATCGCCAAATGTAAGTTTTTCATTTGATGTGCCTTTTATTTTTTTTGCGACCGAATAAATGTAGTCAATTCCTCCCGTTGCAAGTTTGTTATCAAAATAACTTGTTCCCGAGTAAGTTTCCGTTATGTAAAGGTAAAACATTTTTTTTGGAATTTGCGATAAATACTTTATTGGATGTTTTTTTATCCAATTGATTGACAACTTCATAAAGTGGCTGTTGTAATCCGAGTATATCATACTTTGTCTTTCTTCCGGCTCAATATACCCCGCTTCGCCCTCTTGCATTATATCCATGTAACTGCCGTCCGCATTGTCATTTGCCGACATTAAGAGATTTACGCCCAGAGTTTCCGATTGATATATGAATTTCCCGCAGTTTAAATATGTCAAAGAGCCGATAATTACAATTACAAGCACGAAACTTACCAAAACCTTAATTATATCTTTTATTTTTTTGTTCTGATAAATCAAAACAAAAATTGCTCCAAGAATAAGCGGGAGTCCCAGCGGTCTTATCCAGTTTGCAAGTGCAAAAAGAATTCCGCTCAAAAACGGAGCATATTTTTTATTGCTGTATAAAACCGCCATTCCCAAAAATGCAACCGCAGTAAAAGGCATCTCCGTTCTCAGTAAAACAACTTCGCTCCAAAAAGTGTTAAGCAGACAAAAAAGTATTGTAAAGATGTACAAAACGCTTTTTTCATTAAAGTTTTTCTTTAATATGTATAAAATGCAGAAAAGTATCGTCCACGAAAACACAATGTTTAAAATGAACATACCTTCTATGCCATTTGTTAATTTGATTACCAGTCCCAAAAGATTTACAAATCCGTTGCCGAATATATATACATCTTTTAAATTGTCGGTTCCGGGATAAAGTCTGCCTTTTTCCGCCACTTCTTTTGCAAGTCTGAGATATGTTTTGGAGTCGCTTATTTGCTCTCCTTTAAATGTAAACAAGAGAATAATTTGAGCAACAAGCATTATAATTGCACAAATAATTGCCGTAATTTTAAGCGTATTTTCTGTTTTTATCTTGCCGTTATTAATGCTTTTTTCGTGGCTTTTTGAGAGTATTTCAAGCATTTTTTAACCCCCTGAGTAATCTTTTAAAATATACTATCACATATATACGGGAAAAACAATATGAAAATCGCTGCATTCTTTCCCTCTTAGCTTTTGGTCCCCCCGATTTATTCATAAAAAAAAGATATCCTTTGGGTAGCTTTTTTTATGAATAAAATGGGTAATTGTAACAAAATGAGGGCAATCGTTAAATTTCGTCCCTTCGTTTCAATGGGGGAGTTTACTAACGTAGCACATTCATTTGGAAGGTATATGCCTTGTAGACTTGATATTTTTACAGACTTTCCAAAACCTATTGAAAAGTGCGGGGTATATGGTATAATATTGAGTGTAATTTTACAAGGAGGTTACAGCGATATGCTTTCTGTAAGAATTAAAGAATTGCGAGAAAGTTTGTTTCTTTCTCAAGAAGCTTTCGCCAAGGAGCTGAAAGTGTCTGTAGCTACAATTAATCGTTGGGAAACAGGAAAAGTTCGTCCTAACATTTCCGCGATGAAAGGAATAAAAGGATTTTGCGACTGCTATAGTGTTTCTTTTTCGGAAATTGAAAAAGAATGGCATAAATCCGCTTCGGAGGGATCACTATGAATGTAATTGACTTATTTGCTGGTTGCGGAGGATTGAGTACCGGGTTTGAAATGGCCGGATATAATATCCCGCTTGCAGTAGAAAAAGATGAATGGGCATCGGAAACATATAAAAAAAACCACCCAAACACTAAAGTAATAACAAATGATATTACTCAAATCACAGACCTGAACGCTTTTTTTGATGGACCAGTAGATATCGACGGTATTATAGGTGGTCCCCCCTGTCAGGGCTTCTCATTGAGTGGAAATCGTGATAAAAAAGACCCAAGAAACAGTTTGTTTATGGAGTTTGTTCGGTTTGTAAAGCATTTTAAGCCCCGTTTTTTTGTAATGGAAAATGTTACAGGAATTCTTTCCATGAAAACAAAAAACGATGAAAATGTAAAAGATCTGATAATTAACGAATTTTCCGGAGCGGGCTACACAGTTAACATTTACACATTAAATGCTGCGGAATTCGGTGTTCCTCAAAGCCGAGTAAGGGTGTTTTTCATTGGCTTGCGAAACGATATTCCTTACGATAAGGAGAAAGTCGAGCCAAAGGGTTTTACATTTGGAGAAAAACAAATCACCATTGAGCAGGCGATTATGGATCTCCCGCAATTAAAAGCGGGTGAAGGAACCGAACTTCAAGAGTACAAATGTGCACCGCAAAATGATTATCAAAAGTGGATTAGAGCCGGAAGTTCAACGGTATATAACCATATTACGATGAGACATACCGCTCGTCTTGTTGAAAGATTTTCCCATATTCGTTGGGGAGAATCAGTTGCTGATGTAGACCAAGAATTCCAGCAAAGACAACGTGGCGACGCTTCTAAAGTTAGTGGAAAAGTATATTCTCAAAACAATATGAGGCCATACCCGGACAAACCCTCTCCCACCGTTCCCGCAAGTTTCCAAAGCAATTTTATTCATCCGTATTTGGACAGAAACTATACTGCCAGAGAAGGCGCGAGGTTACAGTCTTTTCCCGATACATATATTTTCTGTGGAAAAAGAACCACTATGTCATGGGAAAAGAACTTATCTCAATATCAGCAAATTGGTAACGCTGTGCCGCCGTTATTGGCAAAAGCAATAGCAAAAAGCATCGCAGATTATTTAGTATAATCTGCGATGCTATAAATTATGGATTTAATAATCTTCCTGGTACATTTATTTCGTCAAGTTCAGCTACATTACTTACAGCTTCACGTATTTCACGCCAATACTCTTTTATTACTGACGCTTCCATCGGAGATCTCTTGTTTCTACGCAAAACAAACAATTCACAGAAAGTCGAATCTTGCCTTGCAGCTATAATGTGATCATCATGCAACGCCTTGTATCCCATCAAGATATAAGTTTTTGAGTTCGGAGAAGCGCTACGAATAGATTTACTTGATGACTTTGCTTCTCCAAACATAGTTGCATCCAAATATGTTTTAACTTCAACTGCTACGATAGGGATTATCAATTCTACTGCAGGTAAATGATCAATAGAAAGTTCAACTTTCTTCCCGATACAGAAATCGACATCCTTGGTAATTATCGATACATTTCTATTATTGTTAATTTTCAAACCGGCGTACACATGCTTGTTGTAGATTCCAAATACTTCATCTTGGATATCCGGCAAATCCTTAAACAAATAGCAACTGATTTCTTCCAAGAAAGATGATGAGAATTTTGAATGCTCATCAATGTCAAGCCTATCACGACATTCTTTAAGTTGCGAATAATATTCGTTGAAAATCTCCGTCGCCACATCAAAAGATTCGGCATGTTCTTCATCGAACATCAAGCTCAATACACGTTCTCTCATAGGCAGATACTTTTCATTATAAAACTCTCTTATTTCCGCTCCATATCCGCCATAATTAGTAGCGATTTTATTTGCCAAATTTCCCTCATGCATGTATAACATATATTATTCCTCCCGAAGAAGTAGGTAAGACTTTATTTCTAATGCATCAGCTATTTTTTGAACACTTTCCAAAGAAACATTTCTTTGGAAACACTCAATATCACTGATATATGTCCGATGGAGGCCACACATTTCGGCAAATTTTTCTTGTGACACGCCGAGAGCGTCCCTATATTTTCGGACATTGATACCAAATATTTCCTTAATATCCATTGATACATTCCTCCATATTAATAAGTATATCAGGAAGCAGGCTTTAAGTCTACAGACGATAAGTGGCGGTTGGTTAGATTATAAAAGCATTTGTTTGTAAAGAGAAGGTGTTTTTCTTGCCTAAAAGTCGCAAAAACATTTTATGGAAAAATGTATAGAAAAAGGACTCCAATATCTTGTTGATATTGGAGTCCTAATACAGTGCGAGAGACGGGACACAGATGCTTCGCATCTTGCCTGCTTGCCCACCCAAATGCTTCGCATTTCACTGCCGGGCTTCGCACCTGCTCACTAAAAACGATTATCAATCGTTTTCTTTACGCTCGCAGCCCTCTTAGGCTTTTGGTCCCGTCGATTTATTAGTGATGTTGCCCTGACGGGCAAGTGATGTTGTGCTGTTACACAGTGATATTTTTGCTACGCAAAAGTGATGTGATGTGTTCTATTCACTCGCCGTAGGCGAACATCATGTCCGAAGGACACATCACACACGAAGTGTGCATCACATTCCGTAAGGAACACATCGTTCAAAAAAGTCCCTTTGTCGGTAGACAAAAGGGACTTTTTTGTTGGTGCGAGAGACGGGACTTGAACCCGTATGGTCTCCCACACGCACCTTAAACGTGCGCGTATGCCGATTCCGCCACTCTCGCATATATCTTGACGGCAAAAAGTATTATAGCAATATATTTTTAATATGTCAACATTTATTTAGCATTTTATAAAAAATTTTTCCGTTTTGATTTTTCACTCATATAACATACATTTTTATCATATAAAAAAGTGCGGAGGTAAATATGGAATATTCTCTTTACAGCCTTCCGGACGGCTCTTTTGCAACGATATTTTCTATTGTCGATATGTCAATTAATCCGCATCTTTTTGATATGGGGCTTTTTGAAGGTGCCAAAATCTACAAAATAAAAAACGCTCCTTTTTCAGGGCCTTGTATTTTTTCTGTTTTAAACTCGGTAATTTGCATAAGAAAATGCGATGCCGATAAAATACTGTGTCGGAGGGACAAATGAAAAAAGTACTTCTTATAGGAAATCCAAACTGCGGAAAAACTTCTGTTTTTAACGCCTTGACGGGCAAAAACCTCCGTGTGGGGAATTTTTGCGGTGTAACAGTTGAAGAAAAAAGTGCCAAATATTCATTTTTAGGCGAAGAAACGGAAATTTCAGACCTTCCGGGGCTTTATTCTCTTTGCCCTTTTTCACCGGAAGAAAAAGTAAGTTCCGACTCATTTTTCTCAAAAAAAACTGATGTCATAATAAATGTAATTGACATAACAAATTTAAAACGCAACCTTTTCCTCACAACACAACTGCTTGAAGAAGGCGTTCCGATGATTATCGCACTAAACTTTTCCGACAAGTTGAAAACTGACGAGGTAAAAAGATTAGTTCGTTCGCTTTCCGTATTTAAAGTGCCGGTAATTCCGATAAGTGCGAGAAAACATAAGGGTCTTGATGTTCTTAAAAAAGAAATTTTAAAAGCAAAACCTCACAAAACAATTTGTCCTATACTAAATTCGCATTTGGAAAAGGAATTTATAAAAGAATTCAAAAATCACGAAGATGATTTGTACCCGTTTTTATCAACATCGTGTGTTTTGGAAAAAAAGATGAAAAAGGAAGTTTCCAAAATCCGCTACGACTACATAGACTCTTTATTAAATCTCAAATTCCCGCTCCCAAAAGGTGAAAAGCCGGACAAGATTTTAACCCATCCCGTTTTTTCCATTCCGATTTTTCTTTTTATAACGGCACTGTTTTTTCATCTTTCGTTTTCGCCCTCTGTTTTTGGCAGTAAAATAATGTCGGTTGGGTTTTTCCTGTCATCGCTGATTGAACACCTGATTGAGTATTTAAAAATATTTTCGGAAGATATTTTACATTCTTTTGGCTGTTCTGGTTGGTTTATCGCTCTTATTAACGATGCCGTAATTTCGGGGATAGGCTCGGTTTTGTCTTTTATCCCGAGTATTGCACTTATGTTTTTATTTATTTCTGTTTTGGAAGACTCGGGATATATGAGCAGAATTTCTTACTTTTCGGACAGGTTTTTAAGTCCTTTATCTCTTTCCGGAAAAAGCATTTTGCCGTTAATAACCGGATTCGGATGCAGTGTTCCTGCGTTTTTGGGGTGCCGTGTTTTGGAAAACAAAAAAGAGAGGCGTCTTACTTATCTTTTAATTCCGTATATGTCCTGTGGTGCAAAACTTCCCGTGTATGCTTTTTTAGCAAGCAGGTTTTTTCCAAAAAATTGCGATGAAATTATATTTTTTATGTATGTTTTAGGGTGTTTATGTGCTGTTTTGTCCGCCATTATTCTGAAAAATGCGGTAGGCAAAAGCGAAAATACTTCTTTTATGTCGGAACTTGTTCCTTACAAAATACCAAGCATCAAAAATGTTTCCGGAAGAGTTTTTGATAAGGTCGTTGACTTTTTAAAAAGATGCGGCGGAGTTATTTTCTTTTCCTCGGTTTTTTTGTGGCTTTTATCAAACCACTCACTTTCCCTTTCGTATGTGGGTGCAAACAGCGACCTTTCAATTCTGTCTTCTGTAAGCAAATTCTCTGTGCCTGTATTTTCGCCTCTCGGATTTTGCGATTGGAAAATAATCGTTTCTCTTTTTTCGGGGCTTATTTCAAGAGAAGTTATCGTTTCATCTTTAAAAGTGTTAGATGCAATCCCTCTTTTTTCCGTTCCGAGTGCATTGTCCTTTTTGACATTTTGCCTTTTGGGGATTCCATGTACAAGTGCCTGCTTATCATTTAATCAGGAAGAAAGAAGTAAACTGTTCAAGGCATTTTGTTTCTTGTGGTGGTTTTCGTTTTCGTGGCTTATGTCATTTTTAGTATATCGTATTTCTTTAATTCTATTGAATATTTAAAAAATAAGTGTTAAAATAGTTTAATCAAATACCAAGGATGTATTGCCATGATAAAAAAAACAGCTACAATTAATGATATTTCGGGATATGGGAGATGCTCTCTTTCTGTCGCCCTTCCCATTTTAAGTGCAATGAACATTCAATGTTGTTCTGTTCCGACTGCTGTTTTATCAAATCACACCGGCTACAATTCTTACTTTTTTGAGGATTGCAGCAATAACATTGTTCACTTTTTGGAGGAGTGGAAAAAACTAAATCTTTCATTTGACTCCATTTATTCCGGATTTTTAGGCAGCAGCGAACAAATTGATATGGTAAAGGACTTTATCTCATCTTTCAATTCAAAAATCGTCTTGGTTGACCCTGTCATGGCAGACGGCGGAAAGGTTTATTCCACATATACCGATGAGATGTGTCAAAAAATGAAAACGCTTGTTTCGGTATCAACAATTACCACTCCCAATGTTACCGAGGCTTGTATTTTAAGCGATACAAAGTATATCGGCGAAGAAATTTCTTTTGACGATGCTTTAAAAATGGCTGAGCGTATTCGTGATTTAGGCTCAAAAAATGTCGTAATTACAGGTATAAGAAATAAAGACAGGGTTTGTAATTTGGTTCTTTCAAATGATAAATGTAAAATTTTTTCCACAAAGGCTTCGCCCGTATATTACTCGGGGACGGGTGATGTATTTGCTTCTCTTTTGTGCGGTTTTGTTACAAACGGATTCGATATTTTCAGTTCGGTTAAAAGGGCTGCCAAACTGGTCGCTAAAATGGTCCGTTACTCCAAAAAAGCCGGTATTGATCCGCATGACGGAATTTGCATTGAACATTTTGTAAAGGGGATATTATAATTGAAAAAAACAACTCTTCTTTGCATTTCCGCTCTTTTTTCCGTGATAATTTTCCTCTTTACCGCCTATATATTTCACATTCCATTTCCGTCCGGCGGAGGATATGTCCATCTCGGCGACAGTTTGATGTTTTTATGTGCATCAATTCTTCCCATGCCTTATGCGATTTTTTCTTCGTTATTTGCTTTTTTCCTTTCTGACCTTTTGTTCTGCCCGATTTACATCTTCCCGACTGTTTTGGTAAAGGCTGTATCTGTTACTTTTTTTGCTTCAAAATGCGATAAAATTCTTTCAAAAAGAAACATTTTTGCACCGCTTTTTGCGTGTTTTGTAACGCTTTTTGTCTATTTTTTGTGGGACACTTTTTTAATTTTTAATCTCGATTTCAAAAAAGGTTTGTTTTCACTTTTGTTTAACCTTTCTCAGTGCTTTCTTAATACGATTTTTTATTTCTTTATTGCATATCTTCTCGATAGGGGCAATTTTAAGAAAAGATTTACGGAGGATTAATTATGTCAATAGCATACACCATCAAAGATTCACTCTATCTTAACATTACCAACAAATGCCCTTGTGCGTGTACTTTTTGTATAAGGAAAAACGGCGACAATACAGTGGGTGCAGACGAAAGTATGTGGCTTTCACACGAGCCGAGTGTCGATGAAGTCTTAAACGACATTAAAAGGTTTGACATTAAAAAATATAACGAAATAGTCTTTTGCGGCTACGGTGAACCTCTCTGTGCTTTGGACACCGCTTTGGAAGTCGCAAAAAAACTTAAAGAAGAAACTTCTCTGCCTATAAGGCTTAATACAAACGGACTTTCCGACCTCATAAATAAAAAACCGACAGCACACCTTTTAAAAGGCCTTTTTGACTGTGTTTCAGTGAGCCTTAACGCACCAAACGAAAAAAGGTATCTCGAAGTTACAAACTCGGTTTTTAAAGAAGGTTCTTTTAACGCTCTTTTAAGTTTTTCCAAAGAATGCAAAAAGTATGTGAAAGAAGTAGTATTTACCGTCGTTGATGTAATAACTCCGGAGGAAATAAAAGAGTGCGAAAAACTGGCGAAAAGCCTTGAAATTCCACTCAGGGTAAGAGAGTACCTCGAAAAGTATTAATTTTGCAAATAAATGAAGAAAGGGGATGTAAAAAAAGTTGTGTTTTACATCCCCTTTTTGGGGCGACTAAAAAAGCGTGCAGAACGGACAAACTGAACCCGAAGGCGTACGAAGGTACTCCGAGAGGTGAAGTTTGTTCGTAGCATAAAGCATAAATTTTTAAAAATTCGTTTTTAACGAATTTTTTCTTTATTTTGTTTG
>JAZLFH010000035.1:0-4344 GCA_045615705.1 Clostridia bacterium | reverse complement strand
CGCTCTGCAAGATAAATTTGAAACATTTAAAGTTCGTGGTATATAAAAAAGTTGCCTTTTACGGCAACTTTTTTATATCTCTTTTAACTGTATGGCAATATAATTTGTGGTTTGTGCAATAGAAGTAAATTTTCCCGCGTATTATTCTGTTTAGCCTAACAGACGGATCCTGCTCAGGGTAAAGCCTTACAGTTGTAAATCTATCGGTTGTAACAGATGCTAAAAAACTAATATAGTGTTCTTTTTTCATTTCGTGATTAAATGTTATATAACTGTCAGATTCCACATCGGTTATTGTAAGACTATGTTCAAAATCTGTTTCCTTTGCTGCAAGCGGAGAAAGTATTTGTCCGCAACAAATCACTTCGCTATCCCCCACTTCAATGGTTATGCTGTTGCATTCGGGACATACATAAAACTTAATTCTGTTTAAATTTCCTGCTTGTGTAACATTTCTTTTCATATTTCCGCAAAGGAGTGTTTCGGTGCTTACTTTTAGAATTTTTGCCAAATCAGATATTAATGTAACATCAGGAAATCCATGTCCCGTTTCCCATTTTGAAACTGTCTTGGGAGATATTTTAAGAACTTCGGCTAATTCTTTTTGTGTCATTTTGTTTCTTTTTCTCAATAAATTCAGAAGTTCCCCGCTTTTTTGTAAATCCATTTTTCTCACCTCGCATTGATTTTACATAAAACATAATAAAAAATCAATCCACTTTCCGTTGAATATGCATTTACAAAAACTGTTTTAACTCAAACAGTAGCGTAAAATCTTTATAAAAAAGACGATTTAACTGATATGCACCTCAAAAGTTAAATGCTTTTTGAGGTGCATATCAGTTTTTATGCTATTTTTTTTCTTTTAATTTTTGCTTTGCCACCGTTTACGGTGTCTTTTGTAATTGTAATTTCCTCAATTTCTTTATCGGAAGGGACATCAAACATAATGTCAAGCATACATTCTTCAACGATTGCTCGAAGTCCTCTTGCTCCGGTATCTCTTTCTTTTGCTTTTTGTGCAATAGCTTCTACCGCACTTTCGTCAAACTTAAGACTTACGCCATCAAGTTCCAAAAGTTTAACATATTGTTTTAAAAGTGCGTTTTTAGGTTCTGTAAGAATTCTTTTTAGTGCTTCTGTATCAAGTGCTTCCAAAGAAACAACAACAGGAATCCTTCCGACAAACTCGGGAATAAGACCGAACTTTAACAAATCTTGAGGTTCTGTCTTCTTTAATGTTGCAGATATATCATTATCCGCTACTTTTGAGATTTCGGAACCAAAACCGAGCGACTTCTTTCCTATTCTCTTTTCAACAATTTTTTCAAGTCCCGAAAAAGCACCGCCGCATATAAACAGAATATTCGTTGTGTCTATCGGGATAACTTCTTGTTGAGGATGTTTTCTTCCGCCCTGAGGCGGTACGGAAGCAACAGTTCCTTCCAATATCTTTAAAAGTGCTTGCTGGACACCTTCTCCGCTGACATCACGAGTAATTGAAACATTTTCGCTCTTTTTTGTTATTTTGTCAATCTCATCAATATAGATAATTCCCCGTTGTGCCCAATCAATGTCAAAATCCGCCGCCTGAATAAGTTTCAGTAAAATATTCTCAACATCTTCGCCGACATATCCTGCTTCGGTAAGCGTTGTGGCATCTGCGATAGCAAAAGGAACATCTAAAATTTTTGCCAGAGTCTGTGCTAAAAGTGTCTTACCGCTACCTGACGGTCCAAGCATTAAGATATTGCTTTTTTGAAGTTCAACATCAGCGCTTGTATTATCAATCCTCTTGTAGTGATTATAAACTGCAACGGACAGATTTTTTTTAGCGTCATCTTGACCTATTACATACTCGTCTAATTTCTTCTTAATTTCGGTAGGAGTCAATAACTCGCTCTGTACATGCTGATGCTCGGAAAACGAGTCCTCCGGCTCATCATAAAGAAGCGACATACACATTTCTATACATTCATCACATATAAAAACGCCCGGACCTTTTACCAGTCTGTTTGTAAGTGCTTCCGGCTTTCCGCAAAAAGAACAAGCAAAAGTAGTGTTTTCTCCGTTGTTATCGTCTTTAATTGCCATGTTTACCTCTTTTCTATAATCTTATCAATTAAACCATATTCAAGAGCCTGTTCGGCAGTCATAAAGTTATCTCTTTCGGTATCGGCATAGATTTTTTCAAGACTTTGACCGGTGTTTTCGCTCAAAATTTTGTTAAGGGTTTCTTTCATTCTTAACATACGGTCTGCTCTGATTTTTATATCGGTAGCCTGACCTTCCATTCCACCCAACGGCTGATGAATCATAATTTCGCTGTTAGGGAGAGCAAGCCTCTTGCCTTTTGCTCCGGCACTCAGTAAAAACGCTCCCATAGATGCCGCCATACCGACACAAATAGTAGAAACATCGCATTTAATGTACTGCATTGTATCATAAATTGCCATGCCGGCAGTAATAGAACCGCCGGGACTATTGATATAGAGCATAATATCTTTGTCGGGATCTTCACTTTCAAGGAACAACAGTTGTGCTACGATTACCGAGGCACTTGCGTCATCAACTTCACCCGAGAAAAAGATAATTCGGTCTTTCAGTAGTCTTGAATAGATGTCGTACTGACGCTCTCCTTGGTTTGTCTGCTCAATAACATAAGGAATTAATGACAATATTACTCACCTTTCTTTTCTGCTTTTTTTGTTGTTGTTGATTTTGTTGATTTTGTCGTTGTGGTTTTTTTAGTTGTAGTGGTTGTTTTCTTAGTTGCAGGCTTCTTTTCCGCAGTTTCTTTTTCATCTTTGTCTGTCTTTTTTGCCGTTTCGGTTTTTGCGTTGTCAACTACGAAGTCAATCGCTTTCTTTCTTACGATGTCGCCTTTTACACTTGTAAGACCTTCGCCGATAATCTTTTTAACTTCATCGGTTGTCATATGATACATTTCTGCGATGTTTGAAATTTCTTTTTCAATGTCTTCTTCCGATGCTTCAATTTTTTCAGCCTTTGCGAGTGCATCTAAAACAAGAGTCATTCTAACCATTTTTTCCGCTTCCGGTTTTAACTGTTCACGGAATGCATCGACAGTCATATTCGTGTATTTAAGATATGCTTCAAGACCAAGACCCTGCCCTTGCATACGCATATTGATGTCTTCCATATTCTTATCAATTTGCTCTTCAATCATACATTTTGGAATATCAACTTCTGCATTATCGCATACTTGATCCAAAAGAGCATTCTCAAATGCGATTTTGGCAGATTCTTTCTTCTCTTCGCTGATTTTTTTCTTAATGTCTGCTTTAAGGTCATCAAGTGTGTCAAATTCGCTTACATCTTTTGCAAATTCGTCATCAAGAGCCGGAAGTTCTTTACGAGTAATCTCGTGAACTTTACATTTAAATACTGCATCTTTTCCGGCGAGATTTTCTGCGTGATACTCACTTGGGAATGTAACATTAACATCTTTTTCCTGACCGGTTTTTACACCGATAAGAGCATCTTCAAATCCGGGAATAAATGAATTACTTCCGAGTTCAAGCGGATGCTTCTCCCCTTTTCCGCCTTCAAAAGCAACACCGTCTACGAATCCCTCATAGTCAATTACAACCGTATCGCCTTTTTTTGCTGTTGACTTTCCTTCAACGGTAACCATTCTTGCTTGGCGTTCACGAAGAGCATCAACTCTTTTGTCTATTTCAGTTTTTGTAACAGTTGTTGATTCTTTTTTTGCAGACACGCCTTTATATTTTCCGAGTTTAACCTCCGGACGGGTTGTTACCGTAACCGAAAGAACAATCGGCTTGCCCTTTTCAATACTTACAATATCAACATTAGGTCTTTCAACCGTATCAAGTCCTGTTTCCTCCAACAATTTACTATATTCATCGGGAAAAACAAAGTTTATTGCATCATCGTAGAAAATTTCTTCGCCGTAAACTTTCTCAATATACTTTCTGGGTGCATGACCTTTGCGGAAACCCGGAATGTTAATTTTTTTTACGTTCTTTTTGTACGCCCGTTCCATTGCCTCTTCAAAAGATTCCTGTGCAATCTCAAATTCGAGATATGCTACATTCTTTTCTTTTTGTTCTTGCTTTAAAATCTTCATTTGTATTTCTCCTTAAAGTTTACATTTATATCTATATATTTATACCACAATATGAAATCTTTGGCAAGAAAAAATTAAATATTTATAATTTTGCAAAAAGAAGAAAGTTAAAAACATACAAAATTTATGCACTTTTTAAAAAACAAAAATTCAATTAAAATGTTTTGGGTATTGCAAATGGATTTTTTATATGTTATAATACAAGCGTTTTACGGGGGTGTAGCTCAGCT
>JAZLFH010000034.1:0-4926 GCA_045615705.1 Clostridia bacterium | reverse complement strand
GTCTCTTGTAAGTTCTGCATTAGGATAAACTTCCCGTGCCTGTGTCAGCAAAACCTCAAGTTCCTTGTCGTTGTATCTTGGGCTGTAATGAATCATCGCCATTCGTGTTGCGTTTGCATCCCTTGCGATTGTTGCAGCCTGACGCGCTGTCATGTGCTTCTTCTCTTTTGCCTGGTCAAGACAATCATCAGCAAACATTCCTTCGCAAATCAAAAGGTCGCTTCCCTTCACTTCATTTGCGATTGACGGCAAATACTGCGTGTCAGTAACAAAACTAAATTTTCTTCCGCTCCTGTTTTTCCCGACAACTTGATCAGGTCTTACTTCAACGCCATCTGTGTTGATTACAGGTTCACCCTTCTGAAGCTTTCCCCACAACGGCCCGCGAGGAACATTAAGACGCTCCGCTTCATCTGGATTGAATTCGCCTGGACGGTCAAGTTCTTCAAGAGTGTAACCGACACAAGTTTTTGTATGAGAAAGAGGAAATGCGCGAACATAAAAACCGTCGCCTTCATAGACAACGCAAGGTGCTGTGATTTCCTTTACAATAATTGGATAATTAATATACATGTCAAGAACGCTTCTGCTGGTCTCGATGTATTCCTTGATTTTTGGAGGCCCGAAAATATACAGGGGTTCGGTTCTGTCAACTTGTGCAGAAAGCATCAAAATTCCTGGCAAACCTGTTACATGATCAGCATGAGTGTGTGATACAAAAATTGCGTTGATTTTCTTCCACTTGAGATTCAATCGCCTCAAGGATACCTGAGTTCCTTCTCCGCCGTCAAACAAAAACAAGTCCCCGTCACGTCTCAACAAAACCGATGTAAGATGTCTGTAAGGCAAAGGCATCATTCCACCGCATCCAAGTACAAATGCTTCCATATTCATAATGCACAAACAATACAGCAAAAATCAGTTTTCTTCAATTATAATGTTTGATTGCAGCTCTCTTGCAAACTTCCGAAAGTCTTGGGCAGAGCAAAATGAGGACATCAAAAATCACAATGTAACCTGTCAATAGTATTTGCTAATTTTAATTAGTTTTTTTGAAAGTTTTTTCGGAAAGGATTTTTAAGAAAAAGCACACGCAATTTAGCACTTAAAATCGGCAGTTGTCAATCGGGCTTACGGCGGCTTCTTGCCTGTTCTTGTCTATACTTGTCTATACTAACCTAACCTATACTATCCTATACTACGCACCCAATAAGTTTTTATTTGGTTGTCATAAGGTTTGATTATGGTTTCCGTAAAAAATCTATTGGTTTCCATTATCTTTTTAATGGTTTCCAATAAATATTTTATGGTTGCAACTATCTTTTATTACGGTTTCCAAGTGTTTTTATATTGGTTGTCTTTTGGTTGTCTTTTGGTTGTCAATTTGCACCTAATAAGTTTTTATTTGGTTGTCATAAGTTGTTATATTATTGAGAGTAATAGCCGATATTTAAAGTGTAGGGGGAATGAATCATGCGTACAATCAAACACCCACACCAAAGAGAAAATCTTGAAGAGTACATTTTGGGTCTTATTCAAGGTGACTATACTTTGAAACAAGTTGCAGTTTTTACCGGGTATACAGTAGTACACCTATGCAACTTAAAGAAAGAATATCAGTTAAAAGGAAGTGCAGTATTTCAGAACGGACACAAAGGCAAGTCACCTAAAACAAAAGTTCCGGACGAAATAAAGCGACAGATTATAGACATCTATAAAACTGACTTTATGAATGAAGAGACAGAAGAAGCTGCAAACTTCCACTTCTTCACAAAAGCACTGAATGACTTTTACGACATCGACTATTCTTACAGAACAATTTACAACATCTTAACCGAAGCCGGTTACAAATCACCCGAAAAACATAAAATAGAAAAAACAAAAGAAGTACACCGCCCTAGATACCGTAGGGAACAAGGTGGCGACATGATACAGTTAGACGCAACGCCTTATGAATGGTTTTCATGGTGTGGCGACAAAACAAAATATGCTCTTCATGGAGCAATAGACGACGCTGAAGAAAAAATAACCGGGCTTACAATGACACAAAATGAATGTTCTTACGGCTATTACGATGTACTGGAACAAACCTGTATAACCTTTGGCCTTCCTGTAGACGCTTATACGGATAGGTCGCCTATATTCTGTGTAAACCCAAAAGACAAGGATAAATTAACAGTGCAGGAACAATTAGCCGGAATCCACGAAAAAAGAACCCAGTGGCAAAGAATCTTGACCGACTTACATATAAATCAGATTCTTGCATGGTCTCCACAAGCAAAAGGAAGAGTTGAAAGAATGTGGCGAACTTTGCAAGGTCGTTTGCCGTGGTATTTCAAAAAATACAAGATTAAAACAATCGAAGCTGCAAATGAGTTTTTAAAGACAAAATACATAAAGATTTTCAATGAAGAGTTTGCCATAGAACGAGAGAAAAAAGCAGTTTGGAGAAAGCCGCCGGAAAACCTTAAACTTATAATCTGTTCAAAGTTTACAAGGCACGTCAATTCAGCCGGTATAATAAGTTTCCAAGGTTACAAGTTTCATGTAAAAGCCCCTCACTGTGCCTGTCGAGATATTGAACTGTGTATTTTCAAGGACGGAATAAAGGCATTGATTGATAATGTTTATTACCCTGTAGAATTGCAGGACGACATAACCGACGGAATAGACGAAAAAATGAGCGAAGTATTGAAGGATATTATTTATCAGTATATGTATACCGACGCAAAGAAAATTAGTGCATAAAGGCTTTACCAGTGCCGTGGAAGCATTTTAATTTCAACGATTGTTTTACCCTGCTTCACGGCGGCTTTATGCTCAATCACTGCACCTTTTGACTTTTTCCAATTTGGCAAGTGATTGATAGCGTCGCAGCCGGAAAGGATTTTCAAATCTTCTTCAAGATATTCTTCATAGGAAGGCTCACGCCCAAGTTGCGATTTAAGGCGTTCTCCGATTTTCACCGGGTTTACTGGATAATACCCCATTTCTTTGAGTTCCTTTTCTCTTTTTGCAAACTGTTCTTTGTAATCTTCAACACCTGTAATTGCCCCGGAAATAAAAACACGCATATACACCCCATATAAAAAAAGTGTCCGCCCGTGTCTGACCTACACGAAGCGGACGGTTTAGAAAGAACTCGCATAATTCTTATACAAGAACTGACGCTATTATAAATCGTATTTCCGATATTTTCAATATAAAATCCAAAAATTAAGAAGTTTTTTATCGCTATTAACAAAAATCAGATTTTAACCGATAATAGTTTTGTTGTATGATAAACGAATCCTTTAATGAACGCCTTGAAAGGCTTTTAAAACAAAACAATCTTCAAAAGAAAGACATTGCCGAAAAATGCGGAATCAGCCAAAACGGAATATCTACATGGAAAGTAACCGGCACTATCCCCCGTGCTGATATAGCGGTAAAAATTGCAAAGTGTCTTAATGTTACAACTGAATACCTTGTAACTGGTGAATTATCTGAACTTGCCGACACATCAAAAAATGAACTCGCCTACCAAGTGGCGAGTTTATCCATTGAAAAACAAAAACTTGTAAAAGCCTTAGTTGACGCTTTGGAAGTCTTCTAAAGCAGCAAGTTTAGAAGATATGGAATCTTTATTCCAAACTTGATTTTCAGAATCAATAATACCACCCGGATTGATACGAAAATCAACATAAATACTGCCGCAATCATCAATAGTTTTGCTCTGAACTTCAATTTTTCTTCGTATTTCGTCAATTTCGTAGAGTAATCTGTTAACTTCTGATTCGTATTGCTCAAACAGATATGTAATTCTGTCAATTCCGTTTCCAATGTTTCGACTTGTGCCGATGATATTTTCAATTCGTTCTCGGCTAGAAGTAACTGTTCCGTCAAGTGCTGCGACTGTAGCTTCAAGTTGCCCAACTGTGTATGAATTTCGCTCGATAATGTCTGCAACATCTGATTTTGTGTTTGTTGTGCAGCAGCCGGAAAACAGAAAAAACAAACAAGCAGCAATAATGATAAAAACAATGCTTTTCTTTTCATAACGCATAAACACCCCTTAAACAAGTTTGATAATTCTTGTGCTAACCGCTTTTCCGGCTTTTCTTGTTCGGCTTTCGCCGAATGGGTCGTAGACAATTTTTCCATTCTTTGTAACGCAAAAATGACCGTATGTAACCCCTGTTTCTTTCAGTTCATAACGTGTAATTTCATATTCATTATTCTTTGTCGAATACCCCACTACATCGTGTCTCACATCGACTTTTCGCCCCAAAAGGTAACTCATCATTGCAGCCGGATTTTCCATAAAGCAATCTGAATCAAACCATTTTTCTTTCATTCCCTTTTCATAAAGAGAAAAAATATCAACGGTCTTTTTGGTTATTCCTTCCGCAATATAAACAAGCGAAAGAAAATAGCAGCCGGACTTTCCGATTTTTGAACAAACATACTGCTTAAACATTCTGTCCTTCCCCGGATTCCTTCACATCAGAACCCTTTATTTTATTTGTAGTGCTTTCAATAATCGCCTTGTACCCCTGTACAAGCGTCTGATAGCTCAACTGAACACCACCAACAGTAAGAATTGAACCAATAACCCATAATGGTAAAAGTTCAACCGCAACATAGCACCCAACCGAAAGAGGAAGCATAAGAACTGCATACCAAACTTTGTTTTTTGGCTTGAAAAAGTTCTTTATATATTCCTCAATGCCGACAGTTGCAAAAAGTGCCGCCATAACCTTTAGTAAAAACTCCATGTTAATCACTGGATTTTCCCCCTGCTATTTTTCTTGCATTGAAATAGATTTCTGAAAATGTTTTTTTATAATCTTCAACTGAAATTTCTGAAAGAATCTGCGGTAAATCATAATTTGGAAGCTGCACATTATACTGGTACAGACTGGCTTTTACCGCTCGGTAATACCC
>JAZLFH010000033.1:0-15991 GCA_045615705.1 Clostridia bacterium | reverse complement strand
AGGCTGTAGTAATTATGGACAGAATTTACAGACTTGTTAATGCTTTTTAACAGATAGAGGTACATTTTATGATAGACACAAATGTTTCTGAAATTTTTGCGTGCAATGTATTTGATGACTCTAAAATGAAAGAGCGTCTTCCCAAAGATGTATATAACGCACTC
This sequence comes from Clostridia bacterium, assembly GCA_045615705.1. GTDB lineage: Bacteria > Bacillota > Clostridia > UMGS1883 > UMGS1883 > JAZLFH01. The sequence goes on along the minus strand of JAZLFH010000033.1, from coordinate 15,827 downwards.
CAAAAAACTATTGAAGACGGTGTTCCGCTTTCAATGGAGGATGCCGATGTAATTGCCGATAAGATGAAAGAATGGGCGATTGAACGCGGTGCGACACATTATACGCATTGGTTTCAACCGCTTACGGGAATTACCGCAGAAAAGCACGATGGCTTTATAGACAAGGGCAAAAACGGTGAAATGATAATGAAATTTTCGGGCAAAAATCTCATAAAAGGTGAGCCTGATGCATCATCGTTTCCATCCGGCGGACTTCGTGCTACTTTTGAGGCAAGAGGATATACGGAATGGGATTATACTTCTCCGGCATTCTTAAAACAGGATAAGGCAGGCGTTACTCTTTGTGTTCCGACAGTGTTTTACAGTTATACGGGCGAGGCACTTGATAAAAAAACACCGCTTTTAAAGTCAAACAAAACAATTTCCGAGCAAGCAATAAGGGTACTCAGATTTTTAGGAGATACAAAAACAAAAAGGGTAACTCCTTCGGTAGGTGCGGAACAAGAATATTTCTTAATACCGAGAGATTACTATATGTCAAGACAAGACCTTAAATTTACCGGAGTAACTCTTTTCGGAGCGGAAGCGCCAAAGGGTCAGGAACTTGATGACCACTATTTCGGGGCTATCAGGGGAAGACTTGCGGAGTATATGCGTGATCTTGACTCGGAATTATACAAACTGGGTGTTTATGCCAAGACTAAACACAATGAAGTTGCACCATGTCAGCACGAACTCGCTTGCATTTATGAGGATGTGAATAAGGCAACCGACCATAACCAACTCGTTATGGAAGAGATGAGGCGTGTTGCATTAAGGTATAATCTTGTTTGTCTTTTGACGGAAAAGCCGTTTAAAGGAATCAACGGTTCGGGTAAGCACAATAATTGGTCGCTTTCAACCGACAGCGGAGAAAATCTTTTGGAGCCGGGAGTTAACCCTGCATCAAACAGAAAATTTCTTTTGTTCTTGTGTGCTTGCATAAAGGCAGTTGACGAGAATGCAGATATTATAAGAGCCGCAGCCGCAAATGTGGGTAACGATGCTCGCCTCGGAGGAAATGAAGCACCGCCGTGTGTTATTTCTATGTTCCTTGGTGAGGACCTTTGCGATGTACTTGAATATATAGAAAACGGCAAGAAGGTAACTAAGAAATCCTGTGATATCAAAGAGCAGCATTCTGTCGTTAAACTTGAAAAAGATACATCGGACAGGAACAGAACATCTCCCATCGCATTCACCGGTAATAAGTTTGAGTACAGAATGGTTGGTTCTTCTGCTTCCATTGCAGGAATTAATACTATTATAAACACAACCGTTGCCGATTCACTGTGCCAAATAGCGGACAGACTTGAAAAAGCAAAAGATGTCGATAGTGAGATAGACAGAATAATTTCAGAAATAATAAAAAATCATAAGAGAATTTTGTTTAACGGAAACGGCTATTCAAAAGAGTGGATTGAAGAAGCGACAAAGCGTGGACTTTCAAATATCCAAACCTCACTTGAAGCATTTTATGCTTACTTAACGGACGATGCAGTTAATCTTTTTGAAAAGCACAAAATATATACCAAAAATGAACTTTATGCACGGTTTGAAATACACCTTGAAAAGTACATAAAATACCACAGAATAGAAGCAAGAACAATGATTTCAATGGTAAATAATGAAATTCTTCCGGCGGTAATTAAATGTACCGATACACTTGCAAAGACTGTAATAGAACTAAAACAAATCGGTGTCGGAAGCAATACGGAAGGAAAACTTTTGGAAGAAATCATAAAGTATAAAGATAAACTCTATACTGCTGTTAAAAAGTTAAATGATTTGGAAATTAAGGCGGACAGTATACTTTCACCGGAGAAAAAAGCATTTTTCTATAAGGATAATATTATTCCTCAAATGTCAATACTTCGAGATGCTGCCGATAACCTTGAGAAAATTCTTCCAAAAGATGCTTGGCCGTTGGCATCATATTCGGACATCCTGTTTTACAGATAATAAAGAATTAATACCTTCAATTTGGACATACTCAAGTTGGGGGTATTTTTTTGCGTGTAAAAAAATGGTTAGTAGGTTTATTAATAGGCATAATTTCCGGGTTTCTTGCTTCCGGTGGCGGAGTTGTTGCTGTTTATGTACTGAAAAAAATGGGAGTGGAGCAAAAAAAAGCACATGCTTGTGCTATTGCGATAATTCTCCCGGCGTGCATAATAAGTGCGGTTATATACTCAATAAAGGGAGCGTACAATATACCCGTTACAATAAAGACCTCCATAGGAGGAATTTTAGGCGGTGCATTAGGCGGTTTGTGTCTGAAAAAGATACCTGATAAATACTTGAAAATAATATTCGGACTTATAATGATAATATCGGCGGTGAAAATGTGGAAATAATAGTTGGCTTTTTGTCGGGAGTTCTTTCGGGGATGGGACTTGGCGGCGGAATGATTTTAATACCGTGCCTTACCATATTTTTTAATATTGAACAAATCTATGCTCAGTCGGTAAATCTTTTTTATTTCATACCAACGGCTGTAAGTGCACTTTTTGTTCACATAAAGAATAAAAATATAGATAGAGAAATTTTTGACTATATTTTTACCTCAATAATCGGAGCCGGAATTGGGTCTTTGTTGGCACTTCATATAAAATCAATCCTTTTAACAAGAATTTTTTGTATATTTATGTCAATCTTTGGGGTAAAAGAGGTAGTAAATTCGATAAAAAGTGAAAAAAAACAAGTTTAAAGCGGATTTGTATTGACTGAAAACGCTTTATGGTATATAATCTTTGGGATAAAACAGAAAGGCGGTATTTAAATGAGCAGAGTTTATAACTTTTCGGCAGGCCCTTCGGCACTCCCGTTAGAGGTACTCAAAAAAGCACAGGAGGAGATGCTTGACGCATCAAATAGCGGAATGTCCGTTATGGAAATGAGTCACAGAAGTAAGACTTATCAATCAATCATTGATAATACCGAAGCTCTTTTGCGAGAACTTATGAATATTCCCGACAACTATAAGGTGTTATTTTTACAAGGCGGAGCATCAAGCCAGTTTGCCATGATTCCACTTAACCTTTTTTCAAAAAGTAAAAAATGCGATTGTGTTATCACAGGACAGTGGGCGAAAAAGGCGGCACAAGAATTTTCAAGGTACGGAACAGTAAATACAGTAGCATCAAGTGCAGATAAGACTTTCTCGTATATTCCGAAACTTGATTCTTCCGCATTTGACCCCGAGGCGGACTTTTTCCATATAACATATAACAATACAATTTACGGTACACGCTACACAACACTTCCCGATACTAAAAATGTTCCTCTCGTGGCAGACATATCTTCAAATGTTCTTTCGCAAAACATTGATGTATCAAAGTTCGGACTTTTGTATGCCGGTGCACAGAAGAATATGGGACCCGCAGGTCTTACGGTAGTTATCATCAGAGAAGATTTAATAGGAAATGCTATGGACATTACTCCTACAATGTTTAACTACCAAATTCACGCAGACAACGGTTCGATGTATAATACACCACCGACATATTCAATTTACATTTGCGGTCTTGTTCTTGAATGGCTCAAAAAACTCGGCGGAATAAGTGAAATGGAAAAAATCAATATTGAAAAAGCAAAGATTATGTATGATTTCTTGGATTCATCTGATCTCTTCAAAGGAACTGTTGCAAAAGAAGACCGTTCGCTTATGAATATTCCTTTTGTAACGGGCAACGAAGAACTTGACGCAGCATTTGTTAAGGAAGCAACACAACAAGGCTTTGTAAATCTTAAAGGGCACAGAAGTGTCGGCGGCATGAGAGCAAGTATCTACAATGCAATGCCGATAGAGGGAGTAAAGGAACTTGTTGACTTTATGAAAGACTTTGAAGCAAAGAATAAGTAGGGGGATAATAATGTATAATTTATTAACTTTAAATAAAATTGCACAGTGCGGGCTTAAAGATTTTAAAAACGATAAGTATACCGTGTCGGACGATTGCAAAAATCCTGATTGTATAATGCTCAGAAGTTTTAACATGAAAGAAATGGAACTTCCCGAGTCTTTAATGGCAGTTGCAAGAGCCGGTGCAGGAGTAAATAATATTCCGCTTGATAAATGTGCGGAAAAAGGCATCCCTGTATTTAACACACCCGGAGCAAATGCAAATGCGGTTAAAGAACTTACGATAACGGGTATGCTCCTTTCTTGCAGAGATGTTGTAGCCGGTTCAAACTGGGCACAGACACTTAAAGGAACAGAAGGTGTCGAAAAAGCGGTAGAAAAAGGAAAATCAGCATTTGCCGGAATCGAAATCCAAGGCAAGAAACTTGCGGTTATCGGACTTGGTGCGATAGGCGTCATGGTTGCAAATGCGGCATATATGCTTGGAATGGAAGTTGTGGGATATGACCCTTTCATTTCGGTTAAGTCGGCACTTGTACTTACACGCCATGCAAGTGTTGCAAACGACTTTAAGTCGGCAGTTGCGGATGCGGATTTTGTAACGATGCACCTTCCTCTTAACAATGACACAAAAGAAATGTTTAACGATGAGAAGTTTTCCATGATGAAAGACGGAGTCAGAGTATTGAATTTCAGCCGTAGTGCTCTTGTGGATACCGAAGCACTCAGAAGAGCAATCGAAAACAAGAAAGTTGCAAGATATATTACGGATTTCCCGACCGAAGATGTACTTACTCTTGAAAACACAATATGCATACCTCACTTGGGAGCATCTACAAAAGAAGCGGAAGATAATTGTGCTGTTATGGCTTCGCACGAACTTCGTGAGTATATGGAAAACGGAAATATTATAAATTCCGTAAACCTTCCCAACTGCGAAATGCCTCGTGAAGCAAAGACAAGAATAACGGTTATCCACAAAAATATTCCGAATATGATAAGCCAGTTCACATCGGTTATGTCATCTGCGGGTGTTAATATAGAACATCTTACAAACAAGAGCAATAAGGAATACGGCTATTCAATGATGGACACAGATAATGAGGTAGCCGATGACTTAATCGAAAAGATTTCAGGAATAGACGGAGTTATCCGTGCAAGAAAAATAGACTGATTTTTTTAGGGACTGTAAAATGCAGTCCTTAAATTTTTAAATTACCAAAGAGGATTATATGATGACACTTGATAACTTAAAGATTGGACAAACAGCAGTAATAACCAAAGTGGGAGGCGAAGGTGCGTTAAGACTTCGTCTGCTTGACATGGGCATTATTCCGAAGACCGAAGTTACGCTTCACAAGATTGCACCCATGGGAGATCCGATTGAAATTGTCATCAGAGGATATTTCCTTACAATAAGAAAAGATGATGCTAAACAAATTTCTGTTGAGGCGGTGATTAAATGATACTTGCATTGGCAGGAAACCAAAACTGTGGCAAAACTACACTTTTTAATTGCCTGACGGGGGCGAATCAGCATGTGGGTAATTTCCCGGGAGTTACCGTTGACAGCAAAATGGGAACTCTTTTGGGCAAAAAGAAATACAGTGTTGTTGACCTTCCGGGGATATATTCAATACGCCCTTACAGTACGGAAGAAATAGTAACAAGAGATTTCATTTTGAAAGAAAAGCCGGACGGAATTATAAATATAATAGATGCGACTAACATTGAAAGAAATCTTTACTTAACGCTTCAACTGATAACTTTAAAAGTTCCTATGGTAGTTGCACTCAATATGATGGATGAAGTTGAGGGTAACGGCGGAGCAATAGACATAAAAAAACTCTCGGAGGGATTGGGAATTCCCGTAGTTCCCATAAGTGCATCAAAAAATGAGGGAATATCCGAACTTGTTGATGTAGTTTGCAGTACGGTTGAGAAAAAAATAAAGCCTCAAAAATATGACTTTTGTCCCGAAGGAGCAACGCATAGGTGTATACATGCGGTAACTCACCTCGTGGAAGACCACGCCGAAAATATTGATATTTCGCCCAGGTTTGCGGCAATAAAAGTTATTGAGGGAGACAGCACCATAACAGAACCGCTGATGCTGAATAAAAACGAACTTGATATGATAGACCACAGTATAGCGGAAATGGAAGCGGAAACCGGGCTTGATGCAAATGCGGCACTTGCGTCAATGAGATACGATTTTATTGAAAGTGTATGCAAAAGTGCCGTTAAAAAGATAGGCGAAAGCAAGGAAAAACTCCGTTCTGTGGCGATAGATAAAGTGCTTACAAATAAGTTTTTGGCACTTCCGCTGTTTATGGGAATAATGCTGTTGGTATTTTATTTGACATTTAGTGTCGTTGGCGGATTTTTATCGGATATGCTTTCTCTTGCAATAGAAAAACTGACAGATTTTGTCAGTGCGGGGCTTATATCTTACGGAATAAATCCGGTAGTTCATTCACTCGTAATTGACGGAATTTTTGCAGGCGTAGGAAGTGTTTTAAGTTTTCTGCCTTTGATAGTTGTTTTGTTTTTCTTTTTGTCTGTGCTTGAAGATACGGGCTATATGGCACGAGTGGCTTTTGTTATGGACAAACTGCTCAGAAAAATAGGGCTTTCGGGCAAGAGTATAGTACCGATGCTTATAGGGTTTGGTTGCAGCGTCCCGGCTATAATGTCATCTCGGACACTTTCTTCCGAGCGGGACAGAAAAATGACGATTCTTTTGATTCCGTTTATGAGTTGCTCGGCAAAAATACCGATATATGTGTTCTTCTGCGAAGTATTTTTCAAAAGAGAAGCACCGTTTGTAATGCTTGGACTCTATCTGCTTGGAATTGCAGTTGGAATTTTAATGTCGCTTGTTTTTAATGCGACAGCATTTAGAGGAAAACCGATTCCTTTTGTAATGGAACTTCCAAATTACAGAATGCCGTCCGTAAGGAGTGTACTGATGCTTCTTTGGGAAAAAACGAAGGACTTTATCAATAAGGCTTTTACGGTAATTTTCACGGCTACTGTTGTAATTTGGTTCTTCCGAACATTTGATACCAGACTTAATGTTGTAACTTCTGCAACTGACAGCATGCTCGCTTCAATCGGAAGATTTGTCGCACCTGTTTTTTCACCTCTCGGTTTTAACGATTGGAGAGTGGCGACATCACTTATCAGCGGACTTACCGCAAAAGAAGCGGTAGTAAGCACACTTGGAGTATTGCTTCAAGATGCAAAAGGTTCATTTGAATTTTTAAAGGGTGCGTTTACTCCCGTATCGGCATTAAGTTTTTTGGCATTTACACTTTTATATACGCCATGCGTTGCCGCAATAGCGACATTAAGAAAAGAACTTAATTCCACAATCAAGACGGTCGGTGTAGTAGTTATGCAATGTACAATCGCTTGGGTAATAGGAGCGTTGGTGTATATGATAGGAAGTGCAGTGATAAAATGATTAAACCGCTTGATATTATAATTGTTGCATTTGTTGTCATTTATGTCATTTATATTTTATTCCGCAGAAAAAAAGGTTGCTCCGGCTGTTGTGAAAATTGCACTAAAAATTGTGGAAGAAAAAATAAGAATAAGTGTTGACATAGTATAAAAAATATTGTATAATAGCCGTTGCGTGTGGTGGCAAACATGAAAATTAATGTGATTTCAGTACTGAATAACGATGGTGCATCTCTTTCCTATGAAGGAGTTAGTGAACTTGGTGAGTTTGAGTTTACGGGAAGTCGCTACAATTTTGAGAAGCCATTGTCTGTAATTGGTAAAGTGCAGAACACGGGCGGTTCTTTGGAGTTTACGGCACATATTGAGGGCGAGTTTTTTACAAACTGTGCGAGATGCAACAAAGAAATAAAAAGAACAGTAAGTTACGATGTAGTCGAGTCTGTTTCTCAAAGCGGAAAAGGTAATGATGCAGAGTGCGTATCAATAAAGGGAAATATTGCAGATATTTCGGGACTTATAGTGAGTGAACTTTTTAATTCAATGGAGATGCGATACCTTTGCAGTGAAAATTGCAGGGGATTGTGTATAAATTGCGGTGCTGACCTCAACGAAGTTGAGTGCGACTGCGAGAAAAACAATTAATTTTAGTTTTTGAAATGGTAGGTGTTACGAATGGCAGTACCGAAGAGAAGAATATCAAAAGAGAAAAAGCGTCAGAGAAGAGCAAATTGGAAACTTTTGATTCCCGGAATCGTTAAGTGTTCACATTGCGGAGAACCTATTATGCCGCACAGAGTTTGCAAGGCATGTGGTTACTACGATGGTAAGCAAATAGTTAAAAAAGACGCATAATTGAAACGGGCGGGTTCCCGTTTCAAAGAGCTTTGAGTGAGTTTATATACGCGCCCATAGCTCAGCAGGATAGAGCGACCCCCTCCTAAGGGGTAGGCCGGAGGTTCGAATCCCCTTGGGCGCGCCAAAGTTATGTTAATACGGTGGGTATAGCTCAGTTGGTTAGAGCGCTAGATTGTGGCTCTAGAGGCCGTCGGTTCGAATCCGACTATCCACCCCACAGATTTTGGGCTGTAGCCAAGTCGGTTAAGGCACCAGACTTTGACTCTGGCATTCGTAGGTTCAAATCCTGCCAGCCCAGCCATACGAGTTATTAGCTCAGTCGGCAGAGCACCTGACTTTTAATCAGGGTGTCCGGGGTTCGAATCCCCGATAGCTCACCAGAAAAAAGACTTGCAAATTGCAAGTCTTTTTTCAACGAAATAAATCCTTCGGATTTGTGAAATGCACTTCGTGCATGAAATACGCCTGCGGCGTGTGAAATGCCTGCGGGCGTGAGAGGATTTATTTCATTTCACTTGATGCACAGCATCAAATTTCATAATTTACGAAGTAAATTATTTCACATCGGCGGAGCCGATATTTCATTAACGATGATATCTTTATTGTTCGGCTTTTTCAATGAAATACACCTTGCGGCGTGTGAAATAGCTTCGCTATGAAATACACTTCGTGTATGAAATATTGCTTCGCAATATGAAAGGCGTATTTTATTTCATATTTTTCTAAAAGAAAAATATTTCATAATCCGAAGGATTATTTCATATCAACGAAGTTGATATTTCATTAAATGTTTACATATTCCTTATTCTGTGATAGAGTGTTAGCAGAGGTGTTATACTATGAAGGAAAACAAACTTGCAGATTTATCTACAGATTTTGCAGTCAAAATTATAAAACTCTGCGAAATGATTAAGGGACATTATTCACTTGTAAATCAGTTAGAGAGAAGTTCAACATCAATCGGAGCAAATATTCACGAAGCAAACTACGCTCACGGAAAGAACGATTTTATTGCAAAGTTACAGATTGCTTTGAAAGAATGTTATGAAACGGAGTATTGGCTTGTGCTTTTTGTGGAGTCAGAAATTTTAGATAGAGAAATTGCGAAAGATTTATATAATCAATGTGGTACAATTCGAAAACTTCTCATTTCCTCAATCAACACCGCAAAAAACAATAATTAGTCCTATATCGTCCACGGGTTACTTAAAAAGTGGGTGTCGCAAAATGCGACACCCACTTTTGGACCGGAAGCAAAATAGTGTATTTTGCCTCAGCCCCTTAGGTTTTGAAGATTTCAAAATATGCCTTAGCCATTTTGGAAGCGGATTCAAATCCGCTTGAATTGAGAAGTTGTTTTATTCTGTACTTTACGGTACTTTCAGAGATAAAAAGAGCCTTTGCGATGGCACCGTACGGCGTACCGGTTGCCATATATCCCAAAATATCAAGGTCGAGTTTATCCGTTGAGTGGAATAACAAATCCAGTGATTGTATTTTTTGAGAAATTGAACCGTTTTCTTTTGCAAAATCAAAATCCTTAATATTGTATATCGGCTTACGCTTTTTACTTTTGCCGGGTTTAATGAAATTAGTTGACTCGGCGTAAATTATTTTACAGGGGAGAGAAACTGTCATCGTAACAGCATCTGAGCATTTGTAAAGGTAACGATACAAAAGCACGGTATGAACGCCGAGCATTTTGTTGTCAAAAGCAACTGCCGTAATGCTTGGTGAGAATATTTTACCTATTGAAGAATCTGCACACGAAACTAAGAATAAGTCTTTGGGGATTTCTACATTTCTCTTTTTAAGTTCCATGATAAGGTGGATGGAAGAAGTTGCATCCACGCACAAAACCGAGTTATATTTCTCATGTTTTTGCCAGAAATTTTCAAACAGGCCGTCGTAAGAAGCGTCATTGAGATAAAAAATATCTTCTTTTTTAAAGTAGTTGCATTTAAGCGAGTCTGCAAAGGAGGATTTTCTTACTCCGTACAGAGCGACCCGGTCTTTTTTACAGTAAGACAGATAATCCATACATTTTACCATGGCATCATTGTGGTCAATCAATACATAACCGCAAGGTTCTGAAAGAATAATCGGCTGGTTGCTGGTAACGATAGGCTTAACGCTGTGCTTTTTACAAGCAGCAACTATTTTTTCGAGCCAAGAAGGGGACGAAGCGATAACAATAAGGCATTCGAGTTCGCTTGTGATTTTATCTTCCGTAATGATTTTAGACTCATATCTGAGAGATAAAACTTTAGAATCGATACCAGAAAGGGTTTCGTTACACCACGGACTGTTTTTACAAATAGGGTCGATAATAATATTAATAACCATACACTATCACCAATATAATTTTACTATAAAAAACAAGCAAAATCAAGAAAAACAGTCGAAAAAGTGTATTATTGATTACATTATGAAACAAACGGTGAAAAGAATCTTAAAAAATGAGAGATTGAGTTATTTATTGAAGTACAATAATAAAAAAGTCGGTTCTTAATACAATGTAAATGAAGAAAGCAAAGGCGAGTTGAAAAAATATGTAAAAAATACATAATTTTTAGACTTGAAACATTTGACTTTGTGCAATATAATTGTAACATAAAAAGGTGTTATTATGCACTTTTTTAGGAAAAGAGCGTAAATGAAAAATGCTTAAAATACTTGAAAACAGTGGGTTTGAGCGCATTTTTTAAATCTTTAAAAAGAGCGTCAAAAAACCTGTTTCCGAAAATTTGTCAAGAGTGTCAAATTTGTACAAATTTCCTAAAATTTTGCAAAACATTTGCCCCAAATTTTGATAAAAGCAAGATTAATGAGCCGAAAACGGTGAAAAAAAGCCCGTTTTACGGTTGTTTGGGTTTTAAAAGTATGTATAGTATGCGATTTAGCATATTTGACAAAATACAGATTATAAAATAAGAAAAGGGAGGAAATATCCGTTGAGTTAGAATGCGAGATGTTAAAATAGGCTTAAAACAGGTTTAATTTAAACATTTTTGTTGTCTAAGTATCGTAAACAGTGCGTGAAACTTTCCTTGTTTAATTTGAAGGAGAGGAAGAGTACGGCACTTGCACTTTCAGGGTGCAAATAATACGGAGTTATCCGTTTTATATATGTTCCGTCAGGAACGACCGGCGAAAGTCGGGCTTGTGTGATGCGAAGAGTTTATTTTCCGAAGGAGAAGTAGAATAACGGCAAATTTCTCTTTTGAAGAAAGGGAAAAACAAGAACTTCTGCGGTAAATAAAAGAGTCATCATAGTTGTTGGCAATTTTAAGAGTGTTGGTATTACACGGGCGAATACATAGTTTTTAATTAATTTTTTAAATTTTTTTAGGAGGTACTAAAATGAAAGTACTTAGAAGAACTCTTGGTTTCGTGCTTGCATTTTTGCTGGTGTTCGGCGTAACGAACTTGGCTCCGCTCGATGGGTTTGAGCCTGTTGTTGCGGAAGCGGCAATTTCCGCCAAATATGCGGCACCCAGCGTAAATCCGCCGGCAAACGAACACCCGAGAGTAATGTTTAGGGCATCCGATATTCCGAATATTCAGGCTGCTATGGATGACCCGCAAAATGCAGAGTCCGCAGCAAAAATTAACAATTTTGTTGCACAGATTGTTAAATATGGTGCATCGACAACTCTTTCTGCAGATTCAAGTGGCGTCTACTATGACGAGACAAAACTTGCAAAGATTGAGGCAACTGCTTTTGATTATGCAATTTACGGCAATGCAGACAGCGGTGAAAAGGCAGTTGAAGGTATTATGAATTACCTTACAACTCTCAATTACACAGACAGAACTTGTTTTGGTTCATCGACAGATAATCAGACAAGATTTGGAGGTCGTGTAATATATGTAGCATCTGAAATTTACGACTGGTGTTACGACATTTTGTCATCGCAACAGAAATCACAGATTATTTCTATTTGCGAAACAATTGCAAAATACATGGAAATCGGATATCCTCCGACAGACCAGAGTGCAATCAACGGACACGGAAGTGAATCTCAGCTTCTCCGTTCTCTTTTAGCATTTGCTATTGCTACATACGATGAGCGTCCCGACATATGGAAAGTTGTCGGCGGCAGATTCTACGAAGAATATGTTCCTACAAGAAATATTACGCTCCAAGGTCATTATAATATCGAAGGTGATTCATACGGACAGTATCGTCACATGTGGGATGATTGGGCATTCAAACTCATCACGGCGATGGGTGCGGCGGCTCCGTACGATTTAGATAATCTTACAAAAACATCATACGGTTACATTTATATGCGTCGTCCGGATGGACAGCTTCTTCGTGATGGTGATACCGCAATAGATGAAGGTAAGTTTATGTGGGAGTTCTGGGATGACTACAAACTTGCTATGGCATTTGACTATGCACTCGGACTTAACCCATATATTAAGAGTGAGTACTACACAAGATGCGGTCATTTCTCTTCGGCGTACGAAAATTCAGCCGTACCGTTCATTATTTTAAACAGCGGTGCAGCGCTTTCAATGGACCGTTACGCTTTGAATAACCTTCCTCAGGCAAAGCATTTCCCATACCCTGTTGGTATGAGCGTTGCTCGTACAGGATGGAGCCACGGTGCAGAATCTCCCGATGTTGTAGCAGAGATGAAGGTCGGCGGATTGCTCACCATGAACCATCAGCACCTTGATGCAGGACATTTCCAGATTTACTACAAAGGTATCTTGGCATCCGATTCAGGTGTATACCAGGGAAAATTAAATAATACCAATACCGGCGGAACATCATACAGTTCCGACCACCGTAGCCAATATGCGGCAAAGACTGTTGCTCATAACTCCATCCTGTTTTTGAGAAGTCCGGATACAACGGGTACCTCTATTGGACAAATCCGTGATGGCGGACAGAAAGCAACAATTACCGAAGGTGCTTATGCTTCACTTACAACAACAGCGGTTAACGCATGTAAGACTTCAACTGTTGAAAGACAGGAAATTGACCCGAATCACGGTTTGGCTCCCGAATACACATATCTTAAAGGCGACCTTAAGGGTGCTTATCCCGGTTCTTTCCTAACAACTTTCAAGCGTTCGTTCATGTTCTTTGATATGAAGAGAACAGATGTTCCGGGCGTTATGGTTATCTACGATTACACATATGAATCTAATACATTAACAACTTCACAATACGCAAAAAGATGGGTTCTTCACGGATTGGAACAGCCTACCGTAAGCGGACAGCAGGCAATCTTTAGAAGAACATATTCCGATTCGACAAATAACCGTTATAACGGTAAGATGACTGTTGATAACATCCTTCCGGGTAATGTTACAATCAATACTGTCGGCGGTTCTTCAAGCGATGGTAGTGATTCTCAGGTTTGGAGTAACGGCAGCAACATTAAGTACCCCGGATATCCTCTTGAAAATAAAGCTTCTCAGGATGCCGAGGTTGACGAAGGCTCCACATGGAGAATTGAAATGGTGCCGGGCAACAATCGAACACAAACATTCTTAAATGTTATCCAGGTTAGTGATAATGATAAGAATAATTATCTCACACCTACCAAGGTTACAAACATAGATACCGATTGCCCTGTTGTCGGAGTTCAGATTGGTGACAGAGTTGTAACATTTGCAGAAAAAGGAAGTGTATTTCCTACTGATTGTTACCTCAATTTTAGGACTACAGGCTCGGGCACATTTAAGTACACGGTCTGCGACCTTCCGAAGGGTACTTACGAAGTAAATGTCGGTGATGCTGGTACAATCGGATACTATGTTGCAACAAGTGAAGGCGGCGTTATTTCCTTTGAAGCACCCGCAGGCGAGGTTGAGGTTGTTTACTCATCAGGTACAGGCTCAAAGGGTGACTTCGGTTCACTTGTTCCGACAACAAACCCGGCTAACTATGTTATGAAAACTGATGCAAACAAAGGAGTAACATTCCATGTATATGCTCCAAACGCTTCGTATGAAAACGGCGAAGAAATAATTCCTCTTTCAACTCTTACTCGTTATGCGGGAGTTACAGGTTCCACAAACGGCTCAACCGCAACACTTACAGGTGGCAATAATACCGTAACTCTTACAAACGGTTCAAATACTGCTACATCTTCAAAATCAGGTGTTTCAGATGTTGAAATGAACAATCCTGCAACAGTTACATCTTCGGCGGATACAACAATGATTCCGACATCTGCACTCAAATTGGTTGGTGCAAATGTTAAGTATTCAAACATTATTGATACTGCAACAATTTCCGATGTAGCTTCACAGCAGGCAAACGGAGTATCTCTTTCATACTCAATAGATGACGGTGAAACATATACACCTATTTCTAACTTCGACTACACGGTAAGTGATTATGATGTAGAACTTCCCGCTGATGTTAATATCGTAATTCTCAAAGGTACAGATGAAACAGGCGGTACATTTACTTACAAAGTCGAAAACGATAAGGACTACGGTAGTTCTGATATCGGCGGAAGCGGTCCGATGCAGACTAACCCGACAAGACAGTTTAATCTTGTGAGAAGAACTGTTGACGGCAAGATAACTATTAAGTACGGTCAAGGTACAGGTTATGCCTATTATACAGACCCGGACGGCTTTGAATGGAATTATAAAGTTAATTTCACATCTTCAGCATATAAGTTAAAAGAATTTACAAACTACTTCCCATCCGGTAGTGGTAGTGCAGTTTTCGTATCAGGCGGTGCAGTAGCAAACGATAACGGTTCAATCATTGAAACTACCGGTAGTTCTTCCAGAACATCAATTTGGGCACTTGGTAATGTTTCTGATTACCTTATAGGTCAGAGTTTGTTTATACTTCCTGTTTCAGAAATGGGTAAGAGCGGAAGTTATGCAAGAGACGGTAGCACATCAGATCCATTCTTCTCATTTAAGGCAAACCGTTCTTGCGATATAACAATTCTTATGTCAACTCCTGCAGCAGCTTCCTCAATTTACGAGAGAAAATGGGAAAAGGTAAATGACGGTACGGCAGGAAGAGGTATTACAACAGGTTCAAGTGGTCGTTCACCGGCATACAAGAATGACTACTCTAATACAGACTACTTTGCTTGTGTATATAACTGGAGAAGTAATTCTACGGCTACTGACCCGACGAACCTTTGGAGAACAGATGATCCCGGTCCTGACGGAATTCCTACCAATGATTACATTCACTCTGCGGCTACAAAACTTTCTTATGCATACACAATGCACTTTGATCCGGGCGAGACTGTAACAATTTACAATCCGGGAAATATTACAAACGAAACAACTTCTGCAATTCCGATATTCTTGAAGTGGGGTGATGAGTACGCATCATTTAAGATTAAGTACACAGCAGACAGAGGTTATTCGTATGTAAATGTTCCAAACTTCAATGAGAATGTTTACGAATATAATATTGCACTTCCGACAAACACTTTTGTTGCACAGGTTACTTGTGACGGCGATGGCGATGCAAAGATTTATGCATACAATAAGTTGAGATATCAAGATGGCGATTACTCTCCGACAACAAACGGTGAACCTCTTGTTGGTGACTTCCATACAGAGGGAACATCTGAATACTTTAAGAATCTCT
>JAZLFH010000032.1:0-19888 GCA_045615705.1 Clostridia bacterium | reverse complement strand
GCTTTGCGTTTTGAACAAACTTCGCCTCTCGGAGTACTTTCGTACGCCTTCGGGTTCGCAAAAAGCAAGGCTTTTTGCCTCAGTTTGTCCAATCTGCACTATTTTCCCCTCAGCCCCAATAAGGAGCTGATAGCAATGAATTTTGGAAATTCATTTTGCTACAGCTCCTTATTATATCTATTTTTCTAAATCTTCAACGGCTTTTAAAATCGCAAGTTTTGCACTTTCAAAAGTTATACCGCCTTGAAGGTATGCAATATAAGGTTCTTTTATGGGACCGTCAGCACTGATTTCTATACTTGCACCGCTCACGAATGTCCCCGCTGCCATAATTACTTTATGCGAATAACCCGGCATATCCCAAGGTTCAGGTGTTACAAAACTGTCAATTGGTGATGCGGACTGTATTGATTTACAGAATGAAATAAGTTTTTTGGGGTCGTTAAATTTTATTGCCTGTATTATATCGCTTCGGTTTCCGTTTGGTTTTGGGCAAACCTCAAATCCCAATTCTTCCATAATTCCGCCGCAAAAAGCCGCACTTTTTACCGCCTGAGATACAATATGCGGTGCTAAAAACAATCCCTGATACATAAACCTGTTTTGTCCGAGCGAAGCACCACACTCTTTTCCTATATCTGGTACTGTATGTCTTTGAGAAGCCAATTCGACTAAATCTTTTCGACCTACTATGTATCCTCCGCTCATTGCAAGTGAACCGCCCGGATTTTTTATAAGTGAACCTACTGCTAAATCGGCACCTACTTCACACGGCTCCTTTTCTTCGGTAAATTCTCCGTAACAATTATCAACCATACAGATTGTATCAGGAGAAATTTCTTTTATAAAACTTATTATTTTACCTATTTCTTCAACCGAAAGAGCTTTTCTGAATCCATATCCCATAGACCTTTGGATAAGCACACCTTTTGGTTTTTTTAAGACGGCTTCTTTTAGTTTTTCAAAATCAACTTTTCCTTCTTTTAAAGGGACTTCTTCGTATGCTATGCCGAATTCTTTTAAACTACCGCCGGAATCTCCGGAAATTACTTTTTCGAGCGTGTCGTACGGTTTTCCAACCGCTGATACAATGGTATCTCCCGGACGCAGAAATGAAAAGAGAGCGATTGTGAGTGCGTGAGTACCGCTAACTATATTGTGCCTTACCAACGCATCTTCTCCTCCAAAGACCTCGGCATAAATCTTATCTAAAACATCTCTGCCGTTATCTCCGTAACCGTAACCTGTGGTTTGATTAAAGTTTGCTTCGCTGACTTTGTTGTTTATAAAAGCTTTTAATACTTTTTCTTGATTTTTTTGAGAAATTATTTCAATTTCATCAAAGGTGCTTTTGAGATCCAAAAGCACCTTTTGTGATAATTGGTTTGTTTTTTCGCTGAATGAAAACATTTTAAACTCCTATATAACAGTTGTTCCGTTTGCTTCTAAAACATCTAACGCTTTTTTCGGGTCGTCTACTTTTAAAACAACCATGGCGTTATCATTATTTTTACTCATAAACGCATACAAATACTCAACACTGATGCCATCTTTCTCAATTACCGACAGAACATCATTTAATGCTCCCGGAGTATCCGGAATTGCAATTCCGATAACATCTGTTGTTTTTACGGTAAAGCCACTTTCCCTCAGTGCTTTTTCGGCCTTTTCCGCATCGTCCGCAATAATTCGCAAAATTCCAAAGTCTTCGGTATCTGCTATTGAAAGTGCCTCCATGTTAATTTTTAGATCTGCGAGTATTTTCGTAATTTTACAAAGTCTTCCGTTTGAATTTTGAATAAATACCGACAACTGTTTAATCAACATAAGACTACCCCCTAAAACAGTTTTCTGTTATCTATTATTCTCTTTGCTTTGCCTTCGCTTCGCTCAATTGAATAGGGTTCAACAAGAGTGATTTTGGCAGATATTCCAAGCACATTTTGTATTCTTGTACCTATTTCCGTTTTTAACTTTTCAAGAGTCTTAACTTCATCGGAAAAGTATTCGTTTGCAACCTCTACCTTAATTTCCAATGTGTCAAGTACACCTTTTCTGTCAACAACTAAGATATAATGAGGAAGCGTTTTCCCAAAGTCCATAAGTACAGACTCTATCTGAGAAGGGAAAACATTTACTCCTCTGATAATAAGCATATCATCAGTTCTTCCGCGAGGTTTAATCATTCGTGCGTGAGTTCTTCCACACTCGCAAACTTCGTGATTAAGTGCCGAAACATCCTTTGTTCTGTATCTTATTAAAGGTAATGCCTCTTTCGTTATGCAAGTAAATACAAGTTCGCCTTCTTCACCGTCTGGAAGTTCCTTAAATGTGTTTCTGTCAACAATTTCGGGTATAAAATTATCCTCCCAAATGTGAAGTCCGTTTTGCTTTTCACATTCTACCGCAACACCGGGACCCATAACCTCGCTGAGTCCGTATATGTCAAAAGCCTTAATCTTTAAAGAATTTTCAATCTGTTTTCTCATTTCTTCAGTCCAAGGCTCTGCTCCAAAAATTCCTGCTTTAAGTTTGAAATCATCAATTGAATAGCCGTATTTTTCCATGGACTCGCCAAGATATATAGCATAAGACGGAGTGCAAGCAATATGAGTTACTCCAAAATCTTTTAAAAATGCCAATTGTCTTGCCGTATTTCCCGTAGATGCCGGAACTGTTGAAGCCCCTATTCTTTCACTTCCGTAGTGTGCACCGAGACCGCCTGTAAACATTCCGTAACCATAAGCAATTTGAATAATGGAATTTTTATCTGCTCCCGCTATTGTATATGCTCTTGCAAGACAATCGCCCCAAACTTCCAGGTCATTTTTCGTATAACCTACAACTATTTGCTTTCCCGTTGTTCCGCTTGATGCGTGCACTCTTACAATATCGGACATGGGTGCGGAAAATGTGCCGAACGGATAGTTATCTCTAAGGTCTGCTTTTGTTGTAAACGGAAGTTTTACGATATCTTCAACCGACTTGATATCTCCCGGAAGCACACCCTGTTCGTCCATTCTCTTTCGATAAAAAGGAGTGTTGTCATATACTCTTTTAACTGTTTCGACAAGTCTTTTTGACTGCAAACATAAAAGTTCGTCCCTTGACATTGCCTCAATTTTTTCGTTCCACATAAAATCATCCTTTGTAGCCGAGTTTAAACGCTTCAAGATTTACCGATTCAAATTTTTGAGGTACTGTACTTTTTACTGCGTTAATCCATACATTCTCGTCAATTTCGGTATTTTTTGCCAAAACGCCCAAAAGTGCAACATTTGCGGCTTTTATTGTTCCTGCCTTTACAGCTGCCGAAGATGCATCAAATTCAATAAGTTCTATTCCCATATTTTTGATTTTTTCAATGATCTTTTCCGGATATTCACACGCACCGATTATAACAGGCATCGGGTCTATTTTTTGTGTGTTCACAATTATTTTTCCGCCTTTTTTAAGGTACTTTACATATCTGTATGCTTCAAGGACTTCAAACGAAAGAATAATATCGGCACAACCCTCATCAATTACAGGTGAATGAACTTCTTTGCCGAATTTCACATAGGTAACAACACTTCCGCCTCTTTGACTCATTCCGTGAACTTCCGAAAGTTTTACTTCGTAGTTCATATCGAGTGCAACCTGACCGAGTATTCTGCTTGCAAGGAGTGTTCCCTGTCCGCCGACTCCGACTATCATAATGTTCATATCACTCGTCCTCCTTTTTGAGTGCCCCAAACTTGCAGATATTAAGACAAAGTCCGCATCCGTTACACTGCGTTGTGTCTATCGAAATTTTTCCGTCTTTGTAAAAAATTGCAGGGCATCCGAGTTTAAGACACATTTTGCAATTCTTACACTTATCATAATCAACCTTTGCTTTTCCCGTATATTTAACCGATTTTAAAAGTGCACACGGTCTTTGTGCTATGATAACAGACGGTTCATCAATATTTATTTCTTCCTTTACGGTCTTTTCAAACTCATCAAGGTCAAACGGATCTTTAACAATTACTCTGTCAACACCGACTGCGTTGCAAAGTTTCACCAAATCAACTGCTCTTGTCGTTTCGCCTTTGATTGTCTTTCCCGTAACAGGGTTATCCTGATGCCCTGTCATACCGGTGATTGAATTGTCAAGAATAATTACGGTAGAAGCACCCTTATTATACACGACATCAATCAATCCCGTTATACCACTGTGAATAAAGGTGGAATCACCTAAAATACTGATTGTCTTCTTGGAAAAATCTCTGCCTCTCGCCTTTTCCATTCCGTGGCTCATACCAATACTTGCACCCATACAAACACAGTTATCAATGCTTTGAAGCGGAGGAAGTGCCCCGAGCGTATAGCAACCGATATCACCATTTACAATCAAACCAAGTTTTTTAAGTACATAGTGTACTGCTCTGTGCGGGCATCCCGCACACATAACCGGCGGTCTGTTTGGTATTGTTTCATTTGCTCCCTCATACACATCGGTTTTCTCACCTAAAACAGCATTTTTAACTATTTCGCTGCTATATTCACCTTCAAGGGAGAATATTTCCTTCCCGGTTACTTCAATTCCCATCTTTTTACAATGGTTTTCTATTATCGGGTCTAATTCCTCAACTACATAAATCTTTTTATGTTTCTTCGCAAAATCTTTTATAAGTTTTTCGGGAAGAGGATTGATAAGTCCGAGTTTTAAAATTGCAACACTGTCAGAAAGAGCCTCTTTTACATACTGATAAGAAATTCCTGCTGTAATTATTCCCACTTCGCTGTCTTTTTCAAAAACTTTATTGAATTCGCAGTTTTCTGAAAATTCTGTCGCTTTTCTCATTCTTTCCTCAACAAAAGTATGACGCTTTTTTGCCATTGCCGGCATCATTACATACTTCATTGGGTCTTTTTCATAATTTTTGAGTTCAACTTCCACTCTGTCGGAAATTTCAACTATGCTTTGTGAGTGCGAAACTCTTGTACAAAGACGCAAAATTACCGGGGTGTCAAACTTTTCGCTCAACTCAAATGCTTTTTTTGTATATTCCAAACACTCACTGCTGTCTGATGGTTCAAGCATCATAAGTTTTGCACCTATTGCGTGATTTCTGCTGTCCTGTTCGTTCTGTGAAGAGTGCATGCCCTGATCATCTGCAACGCAGACTACAAGACCTCCTCTGACACCTGTATAACTTGCAGTATAAAGAGGATCTGCCGCAACATTAAAGCCTACATGCTTCATGCAGCACATTGCTCTTGCCCCTGAAAAACTTGCACCGATTGCAACTTCCGCCGCCACCTTTTCATTAGGTGCCCATTCAGAAAACACTTCATCAAATTTAGCAGTTTCCTCTGTTATTTCAGTGCTTGGTGTCCCGGGATATGACGAAACAACCTTGACCCCTGCTTCATAAGCACCTCTGGCAACTGCCATATTACCTAAAAGAATTTTCTTCATTTTGTATCAAGTCCTTTCTTAGTTGTAAAGAGGCTTACTATGGGAACTATAACGACCGATACTGCCATGGCTATAACACCTGATGTGGGTGCAAATTCAAGTGCAGCAGAAAAAGCACCTTCTGTAACGGTCTTAAAAATTGTAATTGCAATAACCGTAACAAGTCCCGACAGAAGACCGCTCCATGCACCTGCCTTAGTGGTTTTCTTACCGTATAATCCCCAGATGTACGGACCGATAAAACAACCTGCCGTAACGCCCCAAGAAAATGACATTATGTTTACAATAACCGAAACATTTAATATTGCAAATATAAATGACAATGCAACAAAAAGCATACACAAAAGTCTTGTAATTAAAACTTGTTTTTGTTTTACCGCCTTTGACGGCAAAAGTGTTAACAAATCAAGTGATACCGCCGATGCACTTGTAAGCGAAATTGAAGAAAGTGTTGACATGGATGCCGAGAGAAGAAGCAATAAAATTACCGCAAGTATTATTGTTGTAAATAAGTTGCTGTCTCCGAGTGCCGTCAAAAGGGTGTTTGGAACGATATAGTCAATTCCGCCCTCCGGCATCGTATTGTCAAGGAAAATTCTGCCGAGTGTTCCTACAAAATATGCACCGATACCAATGATGAAGCAAAATGCCGTTGAAATTACCGCAGCCGGTGTAACACTTTTCTCGCTTTTTATTGCGTAGAATTTGTTTACCATTTGGGGAAGTCCCCAAGCACCAAAACTTGTAAGCAAGATATTAATTGATAAAAATCCGATATTTTTCCCGCCGAACCAACTCGTTAAATCGATATTTTCTTTGCTCCCGATTTCGGATAATTTGGACAACGCACTTGAAATACCGCCGACTTTATCACTTGCCAAAAGCATTGCCATCATAATGCAAACGCCTACAATCATTATAATACCTTGAATAAAGTCAGTTCTGCTTGTTGCAACATATCCGCCAAGAACCAAATAGATTCCCGAAAGCACCGCTAAAATAAGCATAATAAGTTTAACATCGGCACTTGGAAAAATTACATTAAACATTGAGCCTAAGCCCTTGTAAACTGCCGCCGAATACGGCACAAGGAAAATAAAAATTATTAGTGCGGAGTAAACCTTCATTGATTTTGAGTTGTAGCGTTTCTCAAAAAACTCAGGCATCGTTTTCGCACCAAGTTCATGTGTGAGATTCCTCGTTCTCTTCGCAAGAAGTAACCAGCTTAAAAGACAGCCCAAAAAGGCATTTCCAAGACCGATTAAGAGACTGCCGACACCAATGTTCCAACCGTATTTTCCTGCGTAACCAATAAAAATAACAGCCGAAAAATAACTTGTTCCGTAAGAAAATGCCGACATCCAAGCTCCTATTTTTCTGCTGCCGAGCAGAAAGCCGTCAATAGTGCGTGCTTTCTGAGTGCTGTACAGACCGACAAAGATTAGCGTAAGTGCAAAAATTACCAACGCAAACACTGTTACTGTCTGTACTTGTACAAGATTAATTCCGTAATTCATAATAACCATCCTTCCATATTACCTTGCTACGCATATCAGCATAACATCTTTATCACAAAAAGTCAACATATTTAATGTATTTAAGTTGACATTTTGTGATAAAAGTTTTATAATGTGCAAGTTGTTATTTAAAACGGAGATGATATCTATGAAAAACGAAAAAATCAGAAATATAGCAATTATCGCACATGTTGACCACGGTAAGACTACTTTGGTTGACGCTATGCTTCGCCAAAGCGGTATTTTTAGAGATAATGAACAAGTTGCAGAGCGTGTTATGGACTCCGGTGATATTGAGCGTGAGCGTGGAATTACAATTCTCGCAAAAAACACTTCACTCATCTACGACGATATTAAGGTTAATATTATTGACACACCCGGGCATGCCGATTTCGGCGGAGAAGTCGAGCGTGGTCTTAAAATGGCTGACGGTGTTTTGCTCTTAGTCGATGCTTTTGAAGGTTGTATGCCCCAAACTCGTTTTGTACTTAAAAAGGCACTCAATCTAAACTTAAAGCCCATTATAGTAGTAAATAAAGTTGACAGGCCTAACGCTCGTCCTTACGAAGTTGTTGACGAAGTCTTGGAACTTTTAATAGACCTTGACGCAGATGATGAGCAACTTGATTCTCCTGTTATTTACACTTCTGCCCGAGAGGGGTTTGCTACAATTAATCCCGAAGAAAAAACCGATAATTTAAAAGTCTTGTTTGACCATATAATTTCAACCATTCCCGCTCCCACCGGAGATTCTTCCGGAGAGTTCCAGATGCTTGTTTCAAATATTGATTATGACGAATACACAGGTCGTATAGCAATCGGTAAAATCGAGCGTGGAAAAGCAAAGATTAATTCAAATATTTGTGTTTGCAACAAAAAAGATGACACAAAGAAAAACGGAAGAATCAGTAAGATTTACACCTATGACGGTCTTGAAAAACTGTCTGTGGAAGAAGCTGTTGCCGGAGATATAGTAGCCATTTCGGGAATTACAGATATAAATATAGGCGATACAATTTGTTCCCCTGTATGCATTGACCCTCTTCCCTTTGTTGAAATTGACCAACCTGTTCTTTCAATGCGTTTTTCTGTAAACAACAGTCCTTTTGCAGGAAAAGAGGGCGATTTTGTTACATCCAGACATCTTCGTGAACGCCTTTACAAAGAACTTGAATCTAACATAAGTTTAAAAGTGGAAGATACCGAAACAACCGAAGCGTTTACCGTTTCGGGGCGTGGTGAGTTGCACCTTTCCGTTTTAATAGAAAATATGCGGCGTCAGGGATATGAATTTCAAGTTTCAAAGCCAAATGTAATCACAAAAGAAATTGACGGTGTACTTTGTGAACCCATCGAGTACCTTACGATTGAAGTCCCCGAGGAATTTACCGGCGTTGTAATTGAAACTGCCGGAATCAGAAAAGGTGAACTCGTAAATATGTCCCCCTCCGCTTCGGGATTTTCAAAAATCGAGTTTAAAATTCCTGCCCGTGGTCTTATAGGTTACAGAAGTATGCTTTTAACGGAAACAAAAGGAACTTGCGTTATAAACCATGTGTTTGACAGTTACGAACCTTTTAAAGGCGAAATTCCCACAAGGACAAGAGGTTCTTTGGTAGCATTTGAAACAGGTGAAGCCGTTACTTACGGACTTTTTAACGCTCAAGATAGAGGAACGCTTTTTGTAAACCCGGGTGATGAAGTTTATGAGGGTATGGTTGTCGGAGAAAACAGCCGTGGCGGTGATATTGCAGTTAATGTATGCAAGAAAAAGCATATAACCAACACCCGAGCATCGGGCAGTGATGACGCTTTAAGGCTTACTCCCCCAAAAGAAATGAGTCTTGAACAGTGCATCGAATTTATCGGTGATGATGAACTTTTGGAAATAACTCCTTCGCATTTGAGAATTAGAAAATCAATTCTTAATACAGAACTTCGTCTTAAAGCGGAAAACAGAAATAAATAAAAAGAAATCGGCATAATGCCGATTTCTTTTTATTTAAAAGTTATACTTTCCTTCTGCAATCATCTTATCTATCGCTTTTTTAACATACGGTGCATCTTCTTTATATGTAATCCCGTACCACTTGTCATCAGTTGTTAAAATCTTTACTTTTTTGTTTTCTTCTTTAATGAGTTCATCAACAACCGTTGGAATAAAGAATTCACTTTTTTCAGGATCCTTCATAGTTTTTAAGAATTTACCAAACTTGTTTTCCAAAACATCAAAAAGGTCTGTGTTAAAGCCCCACATATTCATTGAAACTATTGAATTCATAGGGATATTACTGTTTTTATCTATTGCTAAAACTTCGGTTACACCCTTTAAGTATCCGTTTTCTGCTTCGCACACTCCCCTTGAAACTGTTCCGTAGTCGGTTATTGTGTTTCCGAGAGTAAATCCAACCATGCACATTTTTCCTTCCTCGGAAAGAAAATCATTTAACACCTTAAATGATTTTTGACCATAGTAATCGTCTGCATTAATTACTGCAAAAGGTGTTGTAACCTCGTTTCTTGCACAATATACTGCGTGTGCTGTCCCCCACGGTTTTTTTCTTCCTTCCGGAACTGTAAATCCGGCAGGAATCATATCTTGCTCTTGAAAAACATAATGTACATCTGCCGCTTTTTCAAGTCGTTTGCCCGTTACTTCTCTGAAATCTTTTTCTATCGCCTTTTTTATTATAACGACAACCTTTGAAAATCCTGCTTTTACGGCATCATACACAGAAAAATCTATTATACTTTCTCCGTTTGGACCGAATGGAGTAATTTGCTTTAATCCTCCGAATCTGCTTCCCATTCCTGCCGCCATAATGACAAGTGTCGTTTCATTTTTCATTTGTTTCATCTCCAAAAATGTTAATTATTAATTACTGAATTAAGATAAATCGCACCCATGACAATTTCGGGAAGCGTAAGAGCAAGTATCCTCAAAAGCGTTAAATTGTCTTCATTTTTAATACTTTTGGTAACTGCTTTTAAAAGATACGGCTCATCAAATTTAATTTTACCGAGACTTTCTTTTATATCTTTCAGGCCTATCGGCATATCCTCTGTTTCAAAATATTTCTTTTTAATTTCATTGTCAAATTCTTCTTTTGAATAAACTCTTAAACAGTCAACTTCAAAAATTTCTCCAACGAACTCGGCTGATGCAAGAAGAGGAGAAATTCCGCGGTGTTTCTTTACGGTTTCATTTGCATGAAAATCAAGTAAAGTATTTTTATTCGAAGAAAATATCTTGCTGTATGCATCTAAAAAAACTTTTTCGTATTTTTCTTTAAGAGTTTTCTCTGTTCCGTTTTCGTATGCAAATGCACAACCTTCAAGTTTTTTAAAATGTTTTTGTGCATCTAAGTATCCAAGCCTTATGTTCCTTTCTACTCCGGCTCTTGTGAAGTAAAGAATATCACCCAAATCGTAATAAGGTCTTATAACAGAATACTTAATATTTTTGGGTAAAACTCTTTTTGCAGAAGTTTCTCCGATATCAACGGTTATTATTTCTCTTGCTCCCCATTTTATTGCCATATTAACAGGGACATTATCGTAATATCCTCCATCAATGTATTCCACCCCGTCTATCGTGTACCATTTTAGTGCGGGAAAACAGGCGGATGACGCCAAAATGTAG
Organism: Clostridia bacterium; assembly: GCA_045615705.1. Taxonomy (GTDB): domain Bacteria; phylum Bacillota; class Clostridia; order UMGS1883; family UMGS1883; genus JAZLFH01. The sequence continues at coordinate 9,282 of JAZLFH010000032.1, read as the reverse complement.
TCAAGTAATTTGCCTTTCGGAATATCTTTTTTAAAAATTTCAATGTTTTCAAGCGGCCTTAGTTTTACTGTCGTAAGTCCAAAATCTATTTTGCTGTTTCTCACCTTTTCTTCATCAATGCATGAACTCAATATTTCTTTTAAAGGAGAAAAATCAACTCCGCCATTCAGCATATTTTTTATATAGTAAAGGTTTACATTTTTTGCTCCGGATTTCCCTGAAATTTCTTCATCGGATAAATTGACATCAAATGCATCTTTTAGATTTATTCTCTGCCAGGTTTCCTTTGCAGTTTCTATATCACCTTGTGTCATCAAGGCTCCGTTTACAGAGCCTATTGATGTTCCGCATACAACATCGGGAGAAAACCCATTTTCTATCATTGACTCCCATGCACCGATTTGATACGAGCCTCTTGCTCCGCCTCCCGCTAAAACAACCGCTTTTCGCATATAATCACCTCTTGTGTATTATATGCTTTTTACACATCTTTTACTTCTTTTGTTAACAACGAAGTGCATATTGCAAGTCCTGTTGCGAAAACAAGCATTATTATTGCTGTTACGGTGTTTGTCGGAATTTCTATAACGGCAGTAGCATTAAAAACAATATGTGAAAGCATGGTTACTCTGATACTTTTCGTTCTCATATACATTATTCCGAACAAAAATCCGACAACTCCTGCAAAAATTGATTGAAAAAGTACCATGTGTGCTACTGCAAAACATACCGCTTGCAGAATATTTGCAACCGTAATGTTTGTAATTCTTCTTAACTCATAGAAAACAATTCCTCTAAATAACACTTCCTCAAAAATCGGTGCTAAAACATACAACACCAATCCTGCAAACAAAATCGAAATCGTTCCTGTAATATTAATTTCAATTTCGGTTACTTTGTCAAAGGACTCTTTGAGCGGTTTTATGCTTTGAGATAAATAAGTATATCCCGTTACAGCAACTCTTGACGATATTGCTGTAATAACAGAAAACACGAGGTTTCTTATTCCGCATTTTTTGTTATAGACCATATCTTTTAGACTTTTTTCCCTAAGTACCGATATCAAAAGATAGGTCAAAAATGTTGTAATTATGGCAAAAAAAACTGACAAATAAATATTTTGAACAGAAAATTTTATACCTTCATTAACAAGAGTTATTAAATCACTTTGATAAATCGGATTTATTCCATTGCTGTTTTTTGCTATACCCACAACTGCAATAAGTAACGAAAACAGTACCTGCATAACAAAGTATAACGAAATGTACATAAATGTTAGGAATAATCCTTTTACTGTTTTTTTCATATTACGCCTTTACAATAATTTTTCTTGGACATTTTTCCATGCAAGTTCCGCATGATGTACATTTTTCATAGTCGATTTTTGCGTGGTTTCCGTCAACTGTTATTGCATTAGATTCACAGTTTTTCTCGCAAATCTTACAACCTATGCACCCGGCGGAACAGGTGTTTTTCATATCTTTTCCGCTATCACAAGAAACACACCTAACAATGTATTTTGCGTTTTTGGGAACAAGTTCAATTATTCCTCTCGGGCAGGCTTTAACACAAGCACCACACGCACTGCACTTATTTTCATCAATAATTGCCACTCCGTTTTTAATGGAAATTGCGTTTGAATTGCAGACGCTCATACAAGTCCCGTAGCCAAGGCAACCGTAAGTGCAATTCTTCGGTCCTCCTGCCAAGCGAGTTGCCGCACTGCAAGTATCAATGCCGTCATAGAAAAAACTCTTTGAGGCAGCATCATCAATGCCTCCGCATCTTACAAATGCTTTTTTTTCTTCTACCGTAGGTGCTTCAACACCCATTATTTTTGCTATTTCTTCTGCACACTTTTGACCGCCTGCACTGCAAAGCCCGATTTTTTCATTATCTTTGACGATAGCAGATGCATAATTCGCACAACCTGCATATCCGCACCCGCCACAGTTTGCACCCGGAAGTGAATCGGTAATTTTCGGTATTCTCTCGTCAACATCAACTTTGAATATTTTTGAAGCAACAGCAAGAAGTATGCCTAAAAAGAGTCCGATCGCACCTATCGCCAAAGCAGGATATAATACTGTAGTCATAAAATCACCTCGTTAAAAACTCATACCCGAAAATCCCAAAAATGCAAGGGACATAAGTCCTGCACTTATAAGTGCAATGGGAAATCCTTGGAGTGGTTTCGGAATTTTCGAAAGTTCAAGTCTTTCCCGAACACCGGCAAACATAAATATTGCTACCAAAAATCCGAGTCCGCCCGAAAATCCGTTTACTATTGACTCAATAAATGAATATGACGACCTTACATTTACGAGTGTTACTCCCAAAACAGCACAGTTTGTAGTTATTAGCGGAAGATAAATTCCAAGTGCACTGTAAAGCGATGGGATAGACTTTTGTAAAAACATTTCAACAAACTGTACAAGTGCCGCAATAATAACTATAAATGCAATAGTTTGCATATACTCTGCGTTAAGCGGTACCAAAATATATCTTTGGCAGAGATATGTCATCATAGAGGCAAGCGTCATTACAAATGTAACCGCCATTCCCATTCCGAGTGCTGTATCGGTCTTTTTTGAAACACCCAGGAAAGGACAAATTCCCAAGAACTGCACCATTGTATAGTTTTCGACAAAAATTGCGGTTAAGGACATTCCGACAAGTTTGACAAACATTATGCCTCACCGTCCTTTCTGCTTCTTATAACAGAAATAATTCCTAAGATACATCCGAGCGTGATAAATCCGCCCGGAGCCATTATCATAATGAGTGCAGGTGTTTTGATGCCTAACGAATAACCAAAGATTGTGCCGTTTCCCAAGATTTCACGAACAGATGAAATAATGGAAAGTGCCATTGTGAATCCAAGTCCCATTCCGAGTCCGTCAAATATTGACGGAAGTATCTTATTCTTAGATGCAAATGCTTCTGCACGAGCCAGAATTATGCAGTTTACGACAATAAGCGGAATGAAAATTCCGAGGCTCTGTGATAACTCGGGAAAATATGCTTGAAGAACTAAGTCCACAACCGTTACAAATGTTGCAATTACAACAACATACGCTGCTATTCTGATTTTTTCCGGAATAACTTTTCTGAGCATAGAAATCAAAAGATTTGACATCATCAAAACGGCAGTAACCGAAAGTCCCATTCCGAGTCCGTTTTTAAGCGATGTTGTAGTTGCGAGTGTAGGACACATTCCAAGGAGTAACACAAAAGTGGGATTTTCAGTAATGATTCCGTTTTTAAGTTGCTTAAACATCAATTAACTCCCCCTTCTGTTAAACCTTTTTCAATTAGCATATCCGTTACTGCATTTACCGTGTTTACTACTGCATTTGTAGTCCTTGTAGCACCTGAAATTGCAACTACTTCATTTTCCGATTTACTTTCTGTTTTTGTAACGGAGAGTCCAAACGGTTTATTTTTAAATTGTGATTGGAATTCATCTGTATTTGCATTCATTCCGAGTCCCGGCGTTTCCGAAATCTCTGTAATCTTTATTCCTGAAACTTTGCCTTCGTTACTTACACCGACTATCATCTTAATTGTTCCGCCATAGCCTTCGCCTTCTGCTGCCACACAGTAACCTGCTCCGTTATCGGCTTTAAATATTCCCTCTTCAATTTCAGTAAAAGAATCTGCACTCGGAAGAACTTCTTTTTTTGCATTTTCTTCACGGACGGAGGAATTTTCTTTTATTATTGGGTCGGTAATATTATTCACAACCGCTAATACCAATGCGGAAATAAAAGCAATGAGGCAAAGCGTTATCGAAAGTTTGAAAAACTCTTTCATGCTCTCTTCCTCCTTCCAAAAACTTTTGGCATTGTCCATTTCTCAATAAGAGGAGTAAGTACATTCATAAAGAGTATTGCATAAGTTACGCCTTCGGGATACCCGCCCCAGAAACGAATGATACAAGTAATTAAACCGCAACCTATCCCCATAATTACCTGACCGAGTTTAGTTGTCGGTGATGTTACATAGTCGGTTGCCATAAATACCGAGGCAAACAAAACCGAACCTGTGCATATTCCGAATATTGGTGATTTTCCCATGGCAAAATAAAAAACTGCAACTGTCAAAAGATACGAAAGCGGTGTTCTTATAGAAATAACTCTGCGTATCAACAAATACACGGCACCTATTAAAATTGCCACAGCACAAGTTTCGCCTATGCAACCTCCAAGTACCGATTTATCAGTAAATGCATTTACCAAAGTGTTATCGTATCCAAGCAAAAGTTGTGTATATGTCGTTCCGTTTCCTCCAAGCGGAGTTGCCGAAGTTACTGCATCAACAGTATTGTAGTTTACCCTTTCGATAACCCACTTTGTCATATCAACCGGAAACGCAGCAAGCATAAATGCACGAGCGGCAGCGGCGGGATTTACAAAGTTATCGCCTATTCCGCCAAACATCTGTTTCGCAATTATAATCGCAACAAAAGCCCCGACTATAACCTGCCAAAGCGGAATCGTTGCAGGAAGTGCAAGTGCAAGAATCATACCTGTTACGACTGCACTCATATCTCCTATTCTGACAGGAGTTTTTGTTATCTTTTGCCACAAAAACTCAAAAAGCACACAACTCAGTACAGAAACAAGCACTACAATCAATGCCCTTATTCCGAAAAGGTAACACCCCATAAATGTCGCAGGCAAAAGTGCAATAACAACATCTGTCATCACACCATCGGAAGTTTCCTTGCTTCTTATATGCGGAGAGGAAGATACCGTTAATTTATTATCACTCATCACTTTTTCCCTCCTTGATTGTTTGCACGAGCTTTCTGTCGTGCTATTACCGCTTGTTTTGCAATTCTGATTGCCTGAATGTTATGACGGTTACTCGGACACAAATAAGCACAACATCCGCACTCAATACAATCCGTTATGTGGTACTGTTCACATTTATCCAAATCTGAACGGAGTGCATATTCCGTCAAATAAAGCGGCATTAAATTCATGGGGCAGGCATCTACACACTTTCCGCACTTTATACAAGGATCATGCGTATTTTCGCCCAAGTCTTTTTCTGTAAGAGCCAAGATTGCACTCGTACCTTTAATAATAGGAACATCAAGTCTTGACTGTGCTATTCCCATCATGGGTCCACCCATAATTACCTTTTTGGGTTCTTGTAAAAAGCCACCGTTACTTTCAATCAAATATTCAAAGGTTGTGCCGAGTTTAACTCTGTAATTGGTAGGTTCTTTTACTGCTGACCCCGCATAAGTTACTATTCTTCTTGTAAGCGGTGTTCCGTACAAGAATTTTCTTGCTATCGCCGTACAAGTGTCAATATTTAAGACAACCACACCGACATCTGCCGGAAGTCCGCCGGTCGGTACTTTTCTCTTTGTTACTGCATATATTAACTGTTTTTCTCCGCCTTGCGGATATTTTGTTTTAAGAGGACAAACCTTCATACCCTCTTTTTTTGCAAGAGGAGTCAATTTTTTAATGGCTTCGGGCTTATTCGCCTCTATTCCGATAATACCATTGGTAATTCCAAAGCGGTACAGCACAACTTTTAGTCCGAAAATTACTTCTTCCGGTGTTTCAAGCATTACTCTGTAATCGCTCGTAAGATACGGTTCACATTCCGCTCCGTTTACAATTATTGTGTCAATCTTTTTGTCCGGTGGCGGTAAAAGTTTTACATGTGTGGGAAATGTTGCTCCGCCCATACCTACAATACCTGCTTCTCGAACCAGAGACGGAATGTTTTCCGGTTTTACGCAAAGATAGTCAACAGGCTCCAAACCCGGGTCATTTTCATACTGAAAATCATTTTCTATTATGATTGATTTTACCTTCAATCCGCTTGGAACATTTCGCTCTTCAATTCTTACAACCTCACCGGAAACAGACGAATGTACGGGAGCACTGACAAATGCTTCGCTGTCCGCAATTTTCGTTCCCACATAGACCTTGTCACCCACTTTTACACACTCGTTGCAAGGTGCTCCTATGTGCTGAGACAACGGAAACACAAGTTCTTTTGGTGCCGAAAGATCAACAATAGGTTTATCCTTTGTATATTTCTTATTGTCATTCGGATGAATTCCGCCAAAGAATGTACTTAGTCGTTTCAAATCATTCACCTCATAAATTTAATATCTTTATAGCAATATTGAAATACAATAAAACAGAGCAAGCATCCACGATGGTCGTAATAAGCGGAGATGCCATAAGTGCAGGGTCAAGTTTTAGCTTCTTTGCAAGCATCGGAAGACAACATCCGAGCGATTTTGCAAGGAAAATTGCCCCTATCAATGTAAGTCCGGTAACAAGTGCAAGTTCCAAATTATGCTCATACATTACATATATGCGTACTGCGTTAACAATAGCAAGAATTATTGATACAACTAAACCGATTCTCATTTCTTTAAATAACGCTTTAAAAAAGTCTTTCAGTTCAATCTCATCAACCGCCAAACCGCGAATTATCATGGTTGACGACTGTGCTCCGCAGTTTCCTCCGGTATCCATAAGCATGGGAATAAATGATACCAGCAACGGATATGTCGAAAATGCGACTTGATAATGAGTTATTATCATTCCTGTAAATGTGGCGGATAACATCAATATTAACAACCACAAAATTCTGTTTTTTGCGTGTGAAAATACAGAAGTCTTGAAATATGAATCCTCAATGGGCGAAATAGCAGCCATTTTCGCAAAGTCTTCGCTCGTTTCTTCACGAATAACATCAATAGCATCATCAACAGTTACAATTCCGACAAGTCTTTTTTCTGCATCTACTACCGGAAGTGCCAACAAATCGTATTTATCGAACATCTTTGCCGCTTCTTCCTTGTCTGCGACAGTTTCAACATATACGGTGTTTGTTTCCATTATATTTTCAATTATTTCATCCTGTTTGGAAAGAAGAAGCGTCTTTGCGGAAACAACACCCAAAAGATGCCTGTTTCTGTCTGTAACATAACAGGTATATATCGTTTCTTTATCTACGCCTGTTTTCCTTATCTTTTCAAAAGCAGATGCCACTGTGGAATCTTTCTTCAAATCCACATATTCAATCGTCATAATACTTCCCGCACTATCCTCCGGATACTGCAAAAGTTCGTTAATCTGCTTTCTTGTTTGAAGCGTTATACTCCTTAAAATTCTTTTTACAACAGTTGCGGGCATTTCTTCAATTATGTCAACCATATCATCAAGATAGAGTTCGTCTATAACGGCTTTGAGTTCGTTATCGCTGAATGCTTTTATCAAAAGTTCTTGTTCGTCATCATCCATAATAACAAATGTTTCTGCCGCAAGTTCCTTTGGAAGTATTCTGAAAGCAATGAGCATTTTCTCATCGTCTTCAAGTTCTCCAAGGATTTGTGCTATATCGGCAGGCCTCATTGTCATAAGTCCTCGTCTGATTCCCGAAAGGTCTTTTTTTTCAAATAAATCTTTGATGTCTTCCATCTTTAAATCCTCCAAATTCAATTAGTAAGACACAAAGGATTCCCTATTTTATAACCCAAAAACGGACGCCGAAAGCGTCATTCTTCGTCGGGGGTCCTTTGCAACGGTCTTATTACCTCCTGCGTCCATTTTTACACCACTCTTTCTACAAAAAATCGCAAATTAATTATACTTTAAACCGTGCTTTTTGTCAACCTATGTAATCATCATAAGTATAAAAATTTTTATATGTTATCATCCGGATTATATAATTCTTTTTTTTGTGATTTTTTTTGCTGATTTCTCTTCCATTCTTTTTGTTAAAATGGTACAATACATTGTGTGTTTATATTTTTTTTGAAAGGTAGTGGCACAATGCGTAGAAAATCAAGGCAAATAAGCGTTGGTGATGTTTTGATAGGCGGAAACGCCCCCGTTTCTGTTCAATCCATGTGCAATACAGACACTCACAATATTAATAAAACTCTAAAACAAATTAACGACCTGAAAAATGCGGGTTGCGACATAGTTCGCCTTGCAGTAACCGATATTGATGCTGCAAAAGCAATTGCCGAGATAAAAAAATCCTCTCCTCTTCCCATTGTCGCCGACATTCACTTCGACTATAAACTTGCATTAGAATGTGTTAAAGGCAATGTTGATAAAATCCGTATAAATCCCGGAAACATCGGAGATAAAGAGCGGGTTAAGGCAGTTGCTGATGCTTGCGGTGAAAAAAACATACCGATAAGGATAGGTGTAAATGCGGGTTCGCTTGATAAAGACTTGCTCAAAAAGTTTAAATCACCATGTCCGGAGGCACTTTGCGAAAGTGCTGTTTCTCATATTAAACTTTTAGAGGATTGTAGATTTTATGATATTGCAGTTTCGTTGAAAGCAAGCAGTGTTACCACTACATACGAAACATATAAAATGTTTTCAAATATGACCGACTACCCGCTCCATTTAGGCGTTACCGAGGCGGGGACGGAATTTTCAGGCGTAGTTAAAAATTCGATAGGAATAGGTTCTCTGCTTCTTGACGGCATTGGAGATACAATAAGAGTTTCTCTTACCGCCGATCCTGTGAGGGAAGTTGTTGCAGGCAGAGAAATTCTTTCGGCGTTGGGCCTTGTTAAAGGTGCTACTCTCACTTCCTGTCCCACTTGCGGTCGCTGTAAAGTGGATATGATTCCCATAGCAAACGAAATATCCGAGAGGCTAAAAAAAGTTGATAAAGATATTCATGTGGCGGTTATGGGCTGTGCGGTAAACGGACCCGGAGAGGCTCGTGAAGCAGATATCGGAATTGCTTGCGGTGATGGGTGTGCTCTTCTTTTTAAAAAAGGTGAAATAATTAAAAAATACCCGATTGAAAAAATCTCCGATGTCTTATTTGATGAAATAGAAAAAATGTGAGGAAAGAGTTTTGAAAAAGATAACACTTAAAGAGGCTATGCCCAAGGTTGACTATGATGACGATTTCGTAAGCGGAACTGTTACTCAGTTAAATGTAAACAAACTTGACCGCTCCATTGAAGCGTATGTTACATTTCCAAAATTAATCAACCAGGAAAGAATAAATGAATACAGGAAAAAAGCAGTTTTAATATACAAGCTTTCAAATTTCTACCTTTTCCCCACTTTTGATGTGAAAGAAGATATTGTTTCGCCTGAAATCGCATTTAAAAATGCTCTCGACTCATTTTCTTCAAAGAATCCGTTTTTAGGGACACTTTTAACCGATTGCGATTTTACCTTTGAAGGCGATAATGTTGTAGTTTCCGTAAAACACGGAAATGTATCATTACTTCTTCAAGACAAGGCAGACAAATCT
>JAZLFH010000031.1:0-6635 GCA_045615705.1 Clostridia bacterium | reverse complement strand
ACCGTGTGCACAACCCGGGCAGTAGTGGAGCGGAACATCACACAATGCGTGTGGTCTTTTAAAAACTGTTTCCATTATTTTACGCCTCCCATTTCCTTAATTTTTGCCACAATTTCTTTGGGAGTGGGGATAATTCCGCCTGTTCTTCCGAAAAATTCGACATTTGCTCTGCCGTTAACTTTAAGGCGGACATCTTCTACCATCTGTCCCATACTCATTTCTACACACAAGAAACTTTTTACCTTGGAAGAATACTTGTCAAACGGCTTTTGGTCAAACGGCCAAAGAGTAATCGGGCGGATAAGACCAACCTTAATACCCTCATCACGCAAAATTTTTATTGCTGATTTTGCAATACGGCTGATTGTACCGTAAGCGACAATAATATAATCTGCGTCTTCGCACATATATTCTTCGCTTCTGGCTTCTTCTTTTTCGATTATTTCGTATCTCTTATAACGCTCAACGACTAAGTCTTCGAGTTCTTCGGGCTGAATGTACAAAGAATTTACAATGTTATGCTCCCTTTTCATATCCGTGCCGTTTGTTGCCCAAGTCTTTTTGGGGAGTTCTCTCTTTTTGTACTCGCCGAATTCAACAGGCTCCATCATCTGACCGAGCATACCGTCCCCCATAATCATTGTCGGGGTGCGATAAAGGTCTGCCAAGTCAAATGCTTCCATGGTTAAATTAACCAACTCCTGAATGCTTGCGGGAGCAAGAACAATCATGTGATAATCACCGTGTCCGCCACCCTTTGTCGCCTGGAAGTAATCGCTCTGTGCAGGCTGAATGCCGCCAAGACCGGGACCTCCGCGGACAATGTTACAAATAACGCACGGAAGGTCTGCTCCTGCGATATATGAAATACCTTCGGATTTAAGGCTTATTCCGGGGCTTGAAGAACTGGTCATAACTCTTGCACCGGCACCGGCAGCACCGTAAACCATATTTATTGCGGCGACTTCGCTTTCCGCCTGCAAGAATGTTCCGCCGATTTTCGGCATTCTCTTAGCCATGTATGCCGCAACCTCTGTTTGCGGAGTAATCGGATAACCGAAGAAAAGTTTACAACCTGCTTCGATGGCTGCCTGAGCAAGTGCTTCGTTACCCTTTACCAAAATTTTTTCGCTCATTTTTTATCCTACCTTTCTACCGTAATTACTGTGTCAGGGCAGATTGTAGCGCAAAATGCACAACCGATACACTCGTCCTGATTGATGCACTCCGCCGGATGAAAGCCCTTGACATTGAGTCGCTCTTTTGCCATTGCGACAATTTTTTTCGGACAAACCGTCGTACAAAGTTCACATCCCTTGCAACGGGATTCGTCAAAAGTTACCTTTGCCATTGTTATTCCTCCTTAAAATAGTACGGATTATCTAAAATTATATTTATTCTAAACTCGTCATCTTTTGCAATATCCGACCTTGCCGAGGTAAATGAAAGCGGAATGTTTAAAATTTCGCTTGCTTCTTGGCAAATCTTTTTCCCTTTTTCAATAACGCTTCTGTCGGTCAGATAAGAAAGGTTAGAGTTATTAATTATACCTGTTAATTTAAGACGGGAAGCATATTCGATTTCTTTTGCGTAGGAAACAATGTCTTCCTTTGTTTCGGTAAGCGGTCGGCAAGTGTTTACAACCAAAAACATCTCGTAATCGTTTATATCAAACCACTTTTTGTATCCGCCGAGAGCAAACGCCCCGTCCGAATCCCCGCCGACATCAAAAATCACAAGCCCGTCGTGATTGAAGGCACTTAAAACCGTTTCGGGAAGTGTCGGCATATCAATATTTGTGCTTGCAAAAGTCGGTGCAATAATGTAAATTCCGTTTTCTTTTAAAAACTCCTTTGCATCGTTGCTCCGAAAATACGGATTTACCGTATCAACATCAACTATTAAAGTGCCTTTTCCTTCTTTGAGAGCCGTGTTTAAGGCAATTTCGGTTTTCCCGCTTCCGAAATGACCCGTAAAAATCTTAATTTTCCTGCTCAGAGGAACCATCTCCGATTACTTTTGAAATTTTGCTTTTAAAAACTTTTAATTCCGAAATTCTTTTATCAAGAAAGAAGAAAACCAAAAATGTAATAAATAAAACCGCCATTGCACCTATATCGGCAACCGCTTCGCTCGAAAATAACGCAAAAAACAAAAAATACGCTCCGATGGTGAGCAAAATGGGAAGAATGTACCCGATAAACGCAAGCAAAATAAAAGAAGAGGAACGAAGAGAGAGTTTTACCATATCTCCCACCGATACCTTTTTATCATTTTCAACCGTCACGGTAGCAGATGTTGAAGCACAGCCCTTACACGAAGCACAATTCTCTCCGCAAGACGATGCTCTTTTAATTCTTACGACAACATCTTTTCCGTTAACTTTTATAACTTCGCCGATTCGTTCCATATCAATCACCTGAATTATACATCAAAAAAGGATAAATTTCAATTCGCTTTTTATACTATTATATGAAAATTTTTGAATTTTTTTTGTTTATTTTTAATGCTTCAAAAGTGCTTTTAGTGTAGAGGAAAGGTTTTTTGCACTTTCTTCGCTTCGCATGATTAAAATTATGGTATCATCACCTGCTATCGAGCCGACAATTTCGGTGTAGTTCATGGAATCAAGCGAAGCCGCCGCCGCTTGTGCCATTCCCGAAAGAGTCTTAATAACAATGTCGTTTAGTGCGTAGTCGATACCTACAACGCACTTTTCAAAAATGAGATTAAATCTTCCCGAAAGGTCTAAATCTGCTGTCGAATGCCTCTGAGAATACACATATCTGCCGTTTTCGTTTAAAATTTTAATCAAACGAAGTTCTTTAATATCTCTTGAAACCGTAGCCTGAGTAACCGAAAAGCCAAGCTTAATCAAAGCATTTGAAAGGTCTTTTTGAGTTTCTATCGGTCGTTCAGTTATAATTCTGAGAATTGCGTTTTGCCTTTTTGTTCTCATTTAATCCTCTCTCCCGTGAGTTTTTTTCTTACGGCATCAAAAAAATCGGAATCCTCACCCTCCGCAGTATATGCCGTAAGAGGGGAGCGATAAAGACGAACTTCATCGCCTGTCTTTATATTTATACTGTCATTTCCGTCTGCACTTACTTCGGATTCTCCATCGCAAAAAAGAGAAATCATCTTGTCTGACGGAACGATAACGCATCTTGATGAGAGTGCGTGCGGGCAGATAGGCGTTACCGCAAAGACATCGGTATCGGGTGAAATTATCGGACCGCCTGCCGAAAGCGAATATGCCGTTGAACCCGTTGGTGTTGAAATTATCAGTCCGTCCGCAAAATATGTGCCGAGCCTGTCATTTCCCAAAAAGCAGTCAATACCCTGCATCCGAGAACCAATCCTTTTAATTACTATGTCGTTTAAAGCATCAAGTTCTTCAATTTTTTCACCGTTTCTTAAAATCTCCGCCCGAAGCATAAGACGGCTCTTTTTTTTGTATCTGTTATTTAAAATCATATTGGCGATATTTTCAATATCACACCCGTCAAATGCCGTCAGAAACCCGAGATGACCCGTGTTTACGCCAACAATACATTTTCCGTATTTACTTGCCGTTCTTGCGTGGCGTAAAAGAGTTCCGTCTCCGCCTAAGGATACTATTACATCGGACTTTTCAAAAAGTTTATCATTATCGAGAGAGGGAAGATTCGGGAAAAAATCCTTAATATCTTCTTCCACATACACGGTTGCACCCTTTGAAAGGGAAGCCGCCAAGCGACCGGAAACATCCGAAAACTCCGCAATGTGTCTGTTTGAAACAAGTGCGATAACAGGCATAATATCACCTCCGCATTATACTTTTTTCATTATAATGTATAAGTGATGCAAAGTCAAGGAAATATGCAGGAAATTGAATAAATATAAGTCTTTATTTTTTTGACATATTGTGATATAATAATACAAATTTGTTTTGGGGGCTGAAAAATGTTCAATAAAAGAAGCGATGGAAGGCTTTTAAAAACACTTGACCCGTTTTCCAAGATAATTCCGTTTATGATGGAAACGAGAAGTGGCTCAATGAACCGAATTGACCTCACTATTGACATAGAAAAAACCTATGATTTTTTAAGTCAAAATGAGGATATTACACTTTTTCATGTCGTTTTGGCATCTCTGGTAAGGACGATTTCGCAACGCCCTGCACTTAACAGATTTGCATCGGGAAGAAGGCTTTATGCGAGAAATTCCATTGACCTTACATTTGCACTTAAAAGAAAGTTTGCCGATGACGGTGAAGAAACGACCGTAAAAATAAGATTTGAGCCGACAGATACCGTTTTTGATGTCGCAAAGCGTGTTGACGAGAGAGTCGCTCTTTTAAAAGACGGACTTATGGAAGATGACGACAAGTTGATTGCGTTTTTGACAAAACTTCCCCGGGGATTAACAAGAGCGGTTATTGATACATTAAAATGGCTTGAATATCACAACATGATGCCGAAAGCGGTAATTGACCTTGACCCGTTTCACGCAACGGCATTTGTCGCAAACCACGGGAGCATAGGACTTACCGGGCTTGACCACCACCTGTACGACTGGGGGACGAACTCAATTTTTGTCGCAATGAGCGGTGTCATAAACACTCCGGCAATAAACAGGGACGGAAGTGTTGAAAGAAAGAGGAGCGTTATTCTTTCCGTTTCGTGCGATGACAGAATTTGCGATGGTTATTATTACGGCAAGAGTGCAAAAATTCTTAAAAACTTAATCGAAAATCCGACAAAACTTGCCGAAAAACCCGAAACCGTGGTAAATGACATAGACTAATTTAAAAAAACTGTTGCAAAACTTAAATTTGTGTGATATACTCACGAAGAATGTATTGGAGGAATTAAATATGAAATTAGCGTTGACAATAATTTATATTGTTGTTGCCCTTGCACTTTCGGCAATAGTTCTTTTACAACAGGGCAAGGATCCAAGAGAGGCAAATGCACTTATGGGAACAACAGGTGATACATTTTTCAGTAAAAACAAGGCAAAGACTCGTGAAGGAAGACTTGAAAAGCTTACGGCAATTTTTGCAGTACTCTTCATAGTTTTGTCGGTTGTCGTTTCACTTGTAAAGTAGTTTAAACCATTAAATGCACTCTTTGAGTGCATTTTTTGTCGGAGAATTTATTTTTATGGAAGCAGCTATTAAAAAAATTGCACAAAATAAAAAAGCGTACCACGAATATTTCGTTGAAGAAACCTTTGAGGCGGGCATAGAACTTTTCGGTACGGAGGTAAAAAGTATCCGGAGCGGGAAAGTAAGCGTCAAAGAAAGTTATTGTGAAATCAAAAACGGCGAGATTTTTGTGCTTTCGATGAATATTTCGCCTTACGAGAAGGGAAATATCTTTAATAAAGACCCGTTAAGACCAAAAAAACTTTTGATGCATAAAAAAGAGATAAACCGCCTTACGGGACTTGTTTCGCAAAAAGGATATACCCTGATTCTGTTGTCGGTGTATTTGAAAGGCAAAAATATCAAAGCAGAAATCGGACTTTGCCGAGGGAAAAAACTCTATGATAAAAGAGAAGATATGGCAAAAAGAGATGCAAAAAGAAATATCGAAAGGGCAATAAAGGAACAAAACAGATAATATGGGGGCGTAAGGGTTTCGACGGGGATGTAAAAACACAGTAAGCGAGCAGTGGCGGACACCACTATAAAAGTCCAAACTTTAAAAATAAACGCAAAAAATTATTCTTACGCTGCTTAATTAAGCAGCCGTTTTATACGAGAGGACTGCGGCTCGTATAAAGCGTCAATTTGCAGTGAACGTGATTCGGGTAAGTTTTGCCCCGGACATGACAAATGAAACTACCTGACCCAAAAGACCGTCAAGAGTCGTTTGGGAAAGGGAATGTAAATGCTTGACTACGCTCGTAGAAAGCTGTGTGGCTGTGTTTTCGGACAGGGGTTCAACTCCCCTCGCTTCCACCAACAAGGTATAAAGTGAACACCTATTACCTCAAAAATGCTTTTGTAGTAACGGTTTGGCTTTAATACCAACACAAAAAGAAAGCGGATTAGATGTAAAAATCTAACCGCTTTTTTCTTATTTATTTGCTTGTTTCGATAAAGTATTTTACAAGGTCAGGCAAAATCCCCTGCCGTGATACATCACCTATAAATGATACATCGGTTATCTTTGGCGGAGTTCCACCGTTTATATACATATTCAAAACATCTAACATCTTTAACCGTTCTTTTCTTCCGTCATTGTATGTAACATCAGCCCACACATCACGGAAAAACTCTTTTTCAAGTTCTGAAAGTCTTTTAATTATTGGCTTGTTCATAAACTATCCTCTCAATTTCATCACTCATCAACCTTTATAAATATTTTTTCTGCTTCTGCGGTGATTTTTTCGGCTTCCTCGTCATATCTTTTTGCTATCCCGTCCGATTTTGCTCTATCCTCACGCAAATCTTGTTTACTCCAATATATAAGACTTTCAATAGGTTTACTGTATGGAATTTGTGCATTTTTTAATCTTTGGGCAAGAATTCTCATTTCAATATTGCCATTAACTGCTCTTTCATCTGCATATTTACCGATAAGACGGAGCATAGTTATATTATTGTTAAAATCCCTTGCAAGTGCCTTTAATTCATTATCGGA
>JAZLFH010000030.1:0-2169 GCA_045615705.1 Clostridia bacterium | reverse complement strand
CAATTAAAACCTGAAATTCGTCAAACAACGAATTTCTACCTTAACTTTGATGTCATTTTATCTTCTATGTGATTTCAAAATGGCGGTTTTAAGCCTTTTGTTTGCTTTGCGTGGTCTGTGCATTTTGCACCAGCCCCTTTTAATTATTGAACAAATTCCGAGTATCAAAATGTTAATAAGAATAATGCTTGCACCTGTTGGCGTATCAAATTCATAAGATACTAAAAGCCCCGCTAAAAAACTTACAACAGAAATTAATGCCGAAAATACCGTTACGCTTTTAAATGTCTTAAAAACTCTCATTGCACTCACTGACGGAAATATTATTATTCCCGATATTAATAATGCTCCCATTATCCGCATACCCAAAACAACTGTAATTGCGGTTAAAAGTGCTATCAGTGAATTGTAAAACGATGCATTTATCCCCGTAGCCTTAGAAAATGTTTCATCAAATGTTACGGTGAATATGCAGTTATAAAAAAGTACAAAGAGTGCTATTACGACAACCGACAACACTATGCTTAAACAAACATCTGTTTTTGTCATTGAAAGAATACTTCCGAACATATAGTTATAAACATCTGTGTTCATTCCGGATGTCATTGAAATTACGGTTACACCCACAGCCAACGAGCCGGTAGATATAAGGGCTATTGATGTATCACCTTTAAGACCGCTCGTTTCACTTATCCGAAGTATCAAAAATGCAGATATTACAACTATCGGAATTGCTACTGTTAAAGGTGCGGTATTTAAGGCAGATGCTATTGCCAAAGCACCGAATCCCACATGAGAAAGTCCGTCTCCTATCATAGAGTATTTTTTTAAAACAAGCGACACTCCCAAAAGTGATGCACAGAGGGATAATAAAACGCCTACTACCAACGCTCTTGTCATAAAAGAGTATGAAAACATATCGGTAAGATACTCAATCATCGCAATCACCTTCGCTACTCAGTTTTTCTTTTCGGTATTCTTCAATGTTTCCAAAAAAATTCTTATCAAAATCAAGTTCCAAAATTGTATTGGCATCTTTTATAGCCGTTTTATCATGCGTTACCATTATAACTGTGATATTATGACTTTTATTCAGCATTTTTATTGCAGAATACATATCCTTTGTTGATTGTGCATCAAGTCCCGATGTGGGTTCATCTAAAATTATTAGTCTTTTTGCGGCACACAACGCTCTTGCAAGCATTATTCTCTGCTTTTGTCCTCCCGACAAATCACAAATACACCTGTCTTTTAAGTCATATACCGACAAAAATGTCATCCACTTTTTTGCTTCATCTTTGTCTTTTTTAGTGTAAAAATAAAAAATTCTCTTCTTTGACAAACAACCGGATAGGACTACTTCTTCACAACTGGCGGGAAAGTTTTTTATGTCGGCCGTTTTTTGAGAAATATACCCTATTTCTCCACGATGAAGGCAACCATAGGTTTTAATTCTTCCGCCGTTTACTTTTTTTAATCCCAAAAGAGCCTTTATGAGTGTGCTTTTACCGGAACCGTTAGTTCCCAATATGCACAAGTAATCGCCCTCATTAACCGAAAATGAGAGATTTTCTACCACCGTACTGTCATAGGCAAGTGTTAAGTTTTCACATTCAAGCAATTTCATTCTTTCACCTTAGTTTAGTGCAATTTTAAGATTTATAAGATTTTTTTCCATAAGTGATACATAAGTTTCGCCGTTTAGCAATTCGTCTTTCGTAACACTGTGGCATGAATGTAACAAAAGCGGTTTGGCACCTGTTTCTTCGCATATTGAATTTGCGATTTTCATATTGGAAAACTCTATATAAAACACATTTTTAATTCCGACTGTTTTCACTTTATCCACTAAAAATTTTACGGTAGAAGCCGATGCTTCACACTGCTGTGCACAACCTTTAAACGCCGCATAATAATCAAGTCCGTACTCCTTTATAAAATATAAAAACGGAAACCGGTCGCCAACTATTATTTCTTTTTTTGCAGAGTTTTTTATCGTGTCTTCAAAATTCTTATCAATATCTTTTATTTTTTCTATATATTCTTTTGCGTTATTTTTGTACTTTTCTTCATGTTTAGGGTCTGTTTCTGACATTTCAGAGCATATCTTTTCAACTATTTTAATTGCATTTTTGGGTGAAGTCCACACATGCTCATCAAGTTCCTTTT
>JAZLFH010000029.1:0-45050 GCA_045615705.1 Clostridia bacterium | reverse complement strand
ATTTCACCAAGTCTTTCAGCAGATGCTCTGCCTGCCTCAACGGCTGCTTTAACAGCACCTACATCGCCTCTTACCATTACACTTACAAGACCTGAACCAATCTTTTCTGTTCCTACCAAAACCACATTTGCCGCTTTAAGCATTGCATCTGCGGATTCAATTGCTGCTACTAAGCCTCTTGTTTCAATCATTCCGAGTGCTTCTTGTACCATAATGTTTGTTTCCTCCTTATATTTTTTGTGGCATTATGCCAAATTTAAATACTAAATTATTTAAGTGTAGGAAGAATCTTCTCTACATCGCTGTGAGGTCTTGGAATTACATGTACTGCTATAATTTCACCAAGTCTTTCAGCAGATGCTCTGCCTGCCTCAACGGCTGCTTTAACAGCACCTACATCGCCTCTTACCATTACACTTACAAGACCTGAACCAATCTTTTCTGTTCCTACCAAAACCACATTCGCCGCTTTAAGCATTGCATCTGCGGATTCAATTGCTGCTACTAAGCCTCTTGTTTCAATCATTCCGAGTGCTTCTTGTACCATTTTTTTATCCTCCTTAATTGCTTTTGTTTCTTTTACTTCAACTTCTTTTTCAGAAGTCTTTTTAACGGTTTTCTTTTCTGCCATTTTAATCCCTCTCAATTATTTAAGTGTAGGAAGAATCTTCTCTACATCTGTATGAGGTCTTGGAATTACATGAACCGCAATAAGTTCTCCGAGTTTTGATGCTGCACTTGAACCTGCTTCTGTTGCTGCTTTAACAGCACCTACATCGCCTCTTACCATTACGCTTACAAGACCTGAACCAATCTTTTCTGTTCCGATTAAAACAACTTCTGCGGATTTTACCATTGCATCTGCAGCCTCAATTGCCGCTACTAAGCCTCTTGTTTCAATCATTCCCAATGCTTCCTGTGCCATCTTTGTTTCCTCCTAAAATATATTTACTAATAATTATTTGTTAACTATTGCAATCTTGAGTCCTTCCATTTTAAGGTTAGTTTCAAGTGCTTTGTTTATTTCTTCAAGCGGGAATTTGTGAGTTATAAGTTCTTCTATCGGAAGACCTATACCCTTTGCACGCTTTAAGAAGTCAAATGTTGTAGCATAATCTCTTAATGTATATACCCACGAACCTACCGTTGTAATTTCTTTTGAGCAAATATCAAAGTGCGGATTAATTGTTGCATCTCCGCCATTGATAAAGAATCCGAGTTCGCAAAGTCCTCCGCCGTTTCTTATGAACTTATAGATGTTTGCATGTGCTATCGGCGAACCCGTACACTGGAATGCAAAATCCGCCAAGTAGCCTCCGAATGCGTTTTTGACACCTTCCGTAAGATTCTCAATTCCTTTAAATTCTTTAAAGTTTACCGTCTTTGTTGCACCCATTTTTTTAGCAAAATCAAGTCTTTTTGCTTCTCCGTCAACAGCAACAATATTTTCTATACCCATTGTGCGTAAAACTGCTATGCAAATAAGTCCTATCGGACCGCAACCTTGCACTGCAACTCTGGAATTAAACCTTAAAATGCCTGTTGTTTTTGCTCTTTCAACCGCATGAATTAAAACTGCACACGGCTCAATAAGAATTCTGGAATCAAGATCTAAATCCGATACATTAAATATTGTAGAACCGCCTCTGATTACAATGTAATCGCTAAACCAACCGTTTAAATGCTTATCGTCATCCGGTAAAAGTCCGTAAACATCAGCACCGCCGACATTTTGTTTGTTTAAGTCATACATTGTTATGTCGGGGTTATCCTTAAAAATCATACAGGTAACAACCTTGTCGCCGATCTTTAAATCCTTTCCTGCACTGTCTTTTTTGACATTTTTGCCCATCTTCACGATTTCACCGGTGCCTTCATGTCCCAAAACTACCGGAATAAGTGAAAACGGGTCATTTTTAAACTCGTGAGCATCTGTACCGCAAACGCCACAGCCTTCAACTTTTACCAAAATATCGTTATCTCCGATTTCGGGAATCGGATACTCTTTAATGTCGAAATGTCCAAGTGAAGTAAGCATTGCTACACGAGATTTATCGGGTATGCCGACTGACGAGCAAGCGTAACTTTCACTGTTTCCGCCCTGCATACCTGCAATAACTTGCTTTACAATTTTTTCTATGTCGGTATTGTTCATATTAATCTCCTTTCATAATTTCAGTAAGTATTGACGCCCCGTAGTCGGAAAGGAATGTGTCCTGCTCTTCTGTTCCGCCGCTTACACCGAGTCCGCCTATTATTTTTTCGTTGTAAATCAGCGGATTTCCTCCTCCGAAAACAATTATCTGTCCATTGTTTGAAAACTGTATTCCATAGAGTTCTCCACCGGGATTTGCCAATTTTTTAAGTTCTTTTGTTGCCATTTTAAGTGCAACAACGGTATATGCCTTATTTAATGCAATATCGTAACTTGCTATGTATGAATTGTCCATGCACTCTACTAAAACAGGTCTTGCAGATGTGTTTGAAATAGCAACCACTACTTTAACTCCAATTTCTTCTGCCTTTTGCATGACTCTTTTTGAAAGTTTTTGTGCTTTTTTAAGCGTTATGCAAGATGCATTCTGCTGTGAGAGTGTTTCGGATACTATTTTTGATATCAAATTATCATCCATAATATCACCTTTTATTTATTCATTGCCTCTATAACTTTTCTTGCGATTTCCGCAACGAGTTCTTCTTCCGATGAGTTTTTAATCGGGTTTGTCGCAGAAGACTGTGAACAACTGGGTACTCCGCATGCATGACAGTTCATTTTGCCGTTTTTGGCGTTTGGACAAAGATTTGCAGGATGCTTACCTGTCATACCGAACTGTCTTCTTATTTCATAGAGTCTTTTTACCTGCTCATCCGAAAATTCCTTAGGTCCGCCAAGTGCTCTTGCATGATAAAGAAGTTCTGCATAGAATTCTACCGACTCCATCTTGTGATATGCCGCCAAAAGTGAATCGGAATATGAAAGTGCACCATGATTTGCCAACAAAACTGCATCAAAATACGGAAGATATTTTTCTACTGCATCCGGAATTTCTTCAGTTGAAGGCGTGCCGTATTCTGCAATAGGAACGCAACCTAATGCTATAACCGCCTCGGGCATAATAGGTTGTGTAAGCGGAATGCCTGCAATTGCAAAACTTGTAGCATAAATAGGATGTGCATGAACTACCGCATTAACATCAGGTCTTTGTTGATAGACACGAAGATGCATCTTAATTTCAGAAGACGGCTTAAAGTTTCCGTTTGCTGAAAGGACATTTCCCTGACCGTCAATTTTGCAGATGTATTCGGGAGTCATAAATCCCTTACTTACGCCTGTGGGTGTGCAAAGGTATTCATTGTCGCTGATTTTTACTGAAATGTTACCGTCATTTGCCGCAACCATACCTCTGTTATAGATTCTTTTTCCGATGTCGCAAATCTGCTTTTTGATTTCAAACTCGTTTGCCATTTTGATTTCTCCTTTTTCGTGTTTATTGTACAAAAATTATTATCATATATAAATAATATCACTCAAATCAACAAAAGTCAACATTTTTTCTTTTGTTTTTGTTGTTTTTTGTTGTTTTATCCTTTTAAATAGGTCAAAAGTTCGTTAATTCCTTCGTTTTTCTTTGCCGAAACACAGAAAATTCTTTTGCAACCGGCAAGTTCAAGCCAGCCTTTTGCAGATGTAATTCTTGCATTTTGTCTGTCTGTTTGGGTAACTATTCCTATTACTTCCCTGTTTGCCTGACCGGTAATGCACGGCGGATACAGTGTAAACTCTTCCGTAGCACTTAACAGTAACCCTATAACATCTGCCTCATACGAATAAAGTGCCAAGGCTCTTGCAAGTTCCGCATTTTCAAAATATTCACCCGGGGTGTCGATTATCATATCGTGATAATTTATGTATTGCGTTTTTTGATATTCAATTTGATTTCCTTTTAAAACCTGCGTAAGCGTTGTTTTACCGCTTCCGCTTCTGCCTATCAAAATTATTCTTTTCATGTCTTGGTTATTTTGCATACGGTAAAGCCGAGAGTATCTTTTACATAATCCAAAACTGCTTTAACCGATGTTTCCACCTCAGATACAGTTCCGGTTATAATGAGTGTCCCGCTGAACCTGTCCACAAAGCCTATTTCCGCTCCCGATGTTTTTATTGCGATATCAGCACAAATTATTGCAGTTTCACTTGGCGATATTGTAATTATGCCTATTGCAGATTTTGAATAATCTATGCTTGGATCAAGGCCCATCTTTTTGTAAAGTATCTCATCGGGGTTTGCTATAATATGAGCAAGAGTAATCTGTTTTCCCGGAACAAGTTCTTGAATTATTCTTAATTTTTCTTCTAAATTCTTACTTTGATTAAAATCCAATTATTACCCTCCTATCACGCATATAAGCCCGGTGGATTCCGCAACTTTTTTCAGTTCTTCCATTCTTTCTTTTGGAATGAGGTCTTTTTCCCCCATAAGATATGGTCGATTAAGTCCAATGTACTTATCACGACCCAATTTGTGGTACGGAAGCAAATGAATTCTTGACACGCCTGAAAGTCCGGAAGCAAATTTTGCAATTTCTAAGATTTCTTCTTTCGTATCATTAAATGTTGGTATAACAGGAACTCTTATTACAAGCGATTTTGATGCGTTTGAAATTTTTTTTGCGTTTTCAAGTATCAAACTGTTATCTACACCTGTAAACTCTTTATGTTTTCTACTGTCGATATGCTTTATATCCATCAAAAACACATCTACATACGGTATTAACTTTTCTATTTGCGAAAATTGAGAATATCCGGTCGTTTCTATTGCGGTATTAATTCCGTTCTCTTTTGATGCTCTCAAAAGTGCCGATGAAAAGTCAGCTTGATAAAGACATTCTCCGCCCGAAAGAGTCATTCCGCCACCCGATCGTCTGTAATAGGTTCTGTCTTTTTTGACTATTTCAATCACTTCTCTTACGGTTACATCTTGACCGAGAATCTTTTCTTTGTCGTTCGTTGTCATTTTTTCTGTTTCGTAACTTTGTGATTCCGGGTTACAACACCATTTGCATCTTAAAAAGCAACCCTTTAAGAAGACTATCGTTCTGATTCCCGGTCCGTCATGAACCGAAAAACGCTGGATATCAAATATTCGTCCTTTTGTATTAAGATAATCCATTTTATTTCTCCGTTAAAAACTTTGTTGTTCTGTCCTGTTTATAATATCGTCTTGAAGAGATTTTGACAGGGTAACAAAAAGTGCACTGTATCCTGCAACACGAACACAAAGTCCTTGATAATTCTCCGGGTGCAGTTGTGCGTCTTTAAGCGTTTCACGGCTTACAACATTAAACTGCATATGACTGCCTTTTTGGTCAAAGTATGAGCGAATAAGTGCTACAAAACTTTCAAGTCCTGCAATTCCTTCAAGTGCCGATGGATGAAATTTCATATTAAACAGTGTCCCGTTTGATGCTATAAAATGGTCTAATTTTGAAACAGAGTTCGCACTTGCAGTCGGCCCGTTTGTGTCTTTTCCTGCCGATGGTGAAACACCGTCAGCCACAGGAGTGAAAGCATACCTTCCGTCCGGTGTTGCTCCCGTTTGTGCACCTAACGGAACATTAGCGGAAACAGGATAAAGTCCTGCTTGAAAAATTCCGCCACGAGGATTTTTGTACTTTTCAAGCGGTCTTGTATATGTATAAGCAACATCTCTTGCAAACATATCAACTTCTTCAATGTCATTTCCAAACTTGGGAATTTCGTCTATCAAAGTTTTTATGTTCTGATACTTAAAGCCGTTTGATTCAGGGATTTCGTTTGATACCTTCCGAAAAATTTCCGCAATCTCATTTTCGGTAACATCAATTCCCTTTTCTCTCATATTCTTAACAATTTCAACTGTAATATCTTTTGCTTTATCGTTGCTGTCATCTTTTCCAAAGTTATTTTCCAATGCCTCTTTAAGGTCTGTAAGAGTAAATCTTTTTTCGTCATAAACAAGTCTTTTTATAGCATATAGCGAATCCGCCATGTTTGCAATTCCAAAACCCTGCGGTCCCGTAAAGTTGTACACGGCTCCGCCCTCCTGAACGCTCTTCCCTCTTTTTATGCAATCATCAACCATACTTGATTCAAATGGGAGCGGACATCTTTTTGCATGAGCAACATCTATAGCGTTGTCTGCGTTTACCAGTAGTGATATTGCATAATTCATTTGCTTTTTGTATGCATCATAGAATTTATCGAAGGTGTCAAAAGCAGAAATATCACCTGTTTCAATTCCTACCAAAGTACCTTTATCATAACCGTTTGAAAAAACAAGTTCCAAAGGTCTTAACATATTAAAGAATGCTGCATCGTGCCAACCGTCTGTTTTTCCTGCCTTTTGAGGTTCAACACAACCGATAATATTATAATCTCGGGCATCTTCCATAGTTAAGCCCCTATTTATAAGTGACGGAATAATTACTTCATCATTGTAGTAAGCAGGAAGTCCTACACCTGTTCTTGTAAGAGTTGCACATTTTATTAAAAACTCATGCGGTGAACCGTTCCAAACTCTGCAAGAAAGAGACGGTTGAGGAAGCATTACATGAAGTGAAGCATTTATGCACATAAATGACAAATCGTTTGTTGCGTCTATTCCGTCTTTGTCTTGCCCTCCGCAAATCAGGTTTTGAAAAAGTGAATAACCTGCGAAACCTTCGGCTGACGCTTTATCTCTGCATTTATTTAAGTCATTGAGTTTTATCCAAATACAATCTAAAAGTTCCTGTGCGAATTCTCTTGTGATTAACCCGTTTTCAAAATCTTTCTTGAAGTAAGGATACATATATTGGTCGAATCTTCCCGGTGAAATTGAATGACCGCTTGATTCTGTTTGAAGAAGCATCTGTACAAACCAAAATGACTGACATGCCTCATAAAATGTTTCTGCCCCGTTTTCGGGAACTCTTGCACAGTTTTCCGCAATTTTTAAAAGTTCTTTTTTTCTGTATTCGTCAGTGCATTTAGTCGCCATATCTCTTGCTAAAACAGCATATCTTTGTGCATAACTTATTGAGGCTTCCAAACTTTTAATTACAGAAATTAAAAACGACCTTTTAGACGCACAATCCGCATCACCAAAATTAAGACTTTTAAGTTCTTCTTTCGCCCTATTTATAATTCCTTTAAAACCTATTTTTAAAACCAACGGATAGTCAACCGTAACATGTCCTATTCCGTTATAGAAATAATTTCCGGGTGTGAACATATTATGTTCTATCGCAATTTTTGTTTCAGGCGACATATATGACGATGCAAGTTCGCTGGTGGTTTTTCCTTTCCAATATTTATAAACTTCGGAAAGCACCTTTTTATCATCATCAGAAATGAAAAACGGGTCTGCACTTCTCGTTGAAACAGTGTCAAACTCCTCCTCTAACCAACTATACGAATACTCCGGGAAAACCTGACAACTTCTCGGAGAAACAGTATTACTTCCTACAATAAGTTCATTATCCCTTATAGTAATGGGAAGATTTTTTAAAATGTGGGAATAAGCCTTTGCTCTTCTCTCTATAATCGGTAAATGCTCCGTTTCTTTATAAGACTCGGTTAAAAGTCTGGCTCTGTCAGACTCGATTTGAGGCATTTTTTTAAATAAATCTACCTTTAATTTTGCTATTCTTTCTGTTGCCGGAATGTCCTGTGTGAAAAAGTTTTTCATTTTCATTACCTTTCTTTCTGTGTTAAAAGGTCTTTTATGTTACTTTGTGTTAAATATATCACGCTTAACAAATAAAGTCAATACAAAACACAGATTTTTTTATCAAAAACAAAGATAAAACAAAAAATGTGCTCTTTGTTACTAATGTGTTGACTATTTCTTACTCATGTGTTATATTTTTCTTATGGAATTCTATATTTAGGAGGAATTTTTATGCGTATTAAAGAAAGATATGAAGAAGCAAAAAAAATATATGCTACTTATGGTATTGATACCGATTCGGTAATCAAAAAACTTAAAGAAATCCCTATTTCACTTCACTGCTGGCAGGGTGATGATGTTACGGGTTTTGACCATGACGGCCCTTTAACCGGCGGCATACAAACAACCGGTAACTATCCGGGAAAAGCAAGAAATCCGAAAGATCTTATGCAAGACCTTGACAAAGCCATGAGCCTTATGCCCGGTAAGAAAAAACTCAATCTTCACGCATCTTATGCGATATTTGAAGACGGTGAATTTGCTGACCGTGATAAACTTATGCCAAAACACTTTAAAAAGTGGGTAGAGTTTGCAAAAGAAAGAAATATGGGAATTGATTTTAATCCGACATTCTTCTCTCATGAAAAGGCATCAGGCTTGACTCTTTCGAGCGAAGATGAAAGCATCAGAAAATTTTGGATTGACCATGGTAAGGCTTGTATCCGCATTAGTGAGTATTTTGCCAAGGAAACCGGTATTCCTTGCGTTATGAATATCTGGATCGGAGACGGTTTTAAAGATATTCCTGCCGACAGAATGGGACCGAGAATGCGTTATAAGGATTCCATTGAGCAAATTCTATCAGAACCATTTGATAAAAATCTTGTTAAACCTTGTGTGGAATCAAAAGTGTTTGGTATTGGTGTCGAAGCATACACTGTGGGTTCAGCAGAGTTTACGCTCTCGTTTGCCGCAACACACGATGGTTGTATGCCTCTTATGGATAACGGACACTATCATCCCACCGAAGTTGTTTCGGACAAAATTCCCGCTCTTTTATGCTTTTATGATGAGTTTGCTCTTCATATTACAAGACCTATTCGTTGGGACAGCGACCATGTTGTTCTCTTTGACGATGAAACAAAAGAAATGGCAAAAGAAATAGTCAGAAATAATGCGTTAGACAGAGTATATATGGCTCTTGACTACTTTGATGCCGGAATTAACAGAATTTCTGCTTGGACGGTAGGTTTCAGAAGTTGGCAAAAAGCACTGCTCAATGCTATGTGTACTCCTAACGATATCCTGAAAAAACTTCAAGACAGTCAAGATTTTTCCAAACTTATGGTTATGCAGGAGGAGTTTAAACTTCTCCCCTTCTGTGATGTTTGGAACATGTATTGTGAAGAATGCAAAGTGGCTTCAGACGAATCTTGGTTTGATGAAGTTGAAAAATACGAAAAAGAAGTTCTTACAAAAAGGAACTGATTATTTTAGGGAAATGCACTTGCGTTTCCCTTATTGTTAAGAATTTTTTACTTTTAAATTTAAATTGTTTATTTTTTCGATATTTAATGTTATAATTTCTTTATCTATCTGGAAGAGAGGTACTTTTTATGAAAGAACGAATTAAAGGTTTTATCGCCGGCATACTTGTTTGTGCACTTTTTATGTGTGTAGTTTCATATGCGGAGCCCGTTTCTAAATCACTTACCGCATTTTTCAACGGAATAACCGTATCCGTTGACGGAACAGTTATAAATTTGAAAGACTCTGACGGAAATGCAATAGAGCCTTTCAATATTGACGGAACTGTCTATCTCCCCATTCGTGCCATATCCGAAGCACTCGGAAAGCCTGTTACTTGGGATCAAGAATTGCAGAGAGTTTTTGTGGGAGAAAGACCTGATGAAGAAATTCTTGTAACATTTGACGGAGTAAACATAACAAAAGGCGATTTTGTATTTGCCCTTTGGCAGAATTACAATGTCGTTATGTCGGATTTAGATAATCCTAACGAAGAAAATCCAATAAATAACGGCTTTGTTAACGGTATTCCTTTTTATAAAGTTTTAGGTGAAACTGCAACAGAAGATGTTTGCCGTCTTATAGTTGCAGAAAAACTCGCAAATGAAAAAGGTATTTCAAGCAATCAGGAAATTTTAGATGAAATTGATGCTTCATACGAAAGTTTCGTATTTCAAAACGGCGGTACTTCATCTTATATGCAATCCATCCAAGATGCAGGCGTAACAGATTCCGGCATAAGAAATTATATAAGAAGAAGTGTTTTATGTTCGCATTTGTACGATTTAGTTTCCAAAGAGAACAGTTCTTTAGCATCTGTTAATGAAGATTCCGTATGGCTTGATTTTGAAAAAGAATATGTTAATGTAAAGCACATCTTGGTATCCGGTGATAAAGCCGAATCAAAAGCAAAGGATATTATAAAACAACTCGGTAACGGTAAAAAATTTGAGAACCTAATCGAAAAGTACAACGAAGATAAAGGTCAAGATGTTGATACAGGATATGTATTTACGAAAGGTGAAATGGTTAAAGAATTTGAAGATGTTTCTTTTGCATTAAATGAAGGTGAATATACAAAAGAACCAGTTAATACAATTTTCGGTTATCATATCATCAAGAGATATCCTTTGTCCCGCGATTGTGATTTGTTCGCAATGAATAAAGAAAATTTAATTATTCAAGCACAAAACGAAGCTTTTGAAAAATATCTTGATTCTTATATGGGACAGGCAGTTCCTACTTTTGATAATAGTTTTTATAAAGACATCATCCTTGAAATATTTAATTAAAACAATAAAAAAACGGCTTTCGCCGTTTTTTTATTGACCTTTTCGTAAATTATGTGTAAAATAGTCATAAAGGAAGTGTTAGTATGAACGTTAAAATTTCTCCATCTCTTCTTTCAGCAGATTCCACAAATCTGGGACAGGATATACTTAAAATTTCAAATGCAGATATGTTGCATATTGATGTTATGGACGGACATTTTGTACCAAATTTAAGTTTTGGTGTGCATACTGTAAAAGATATCAGAAAGATAACCGACAAGTGTCTTGATGTACATCTTATGATTAATAATCCTTCGGTTTTTGTAGAACCGTTTTTAGATGCAGGCTCAGATATTTTGACTGTACATCTTGAAGCAGAGGAAAATGACGATGTCTTGGCGTGTCTTAAAAAGATTCAGTCTTACGGTAAAAAAAGCGGACTTGCTCTAAATCCAAACACCGACCCGAGAAGACTCGAAAAATATCTTCCCTATACCGATATGATTCTTCAAATGACAGTTTTCCCCGGATTTGGCGGTCAATCACTCGTTGCAAGTTCTCTTGAAAACATCAGTGAAATTCGCCAAAAATATTGGAAAGATAAAGATATTGAAGTTGACGGCGGAATTTATCTTTCAAACTGTGATGTAGTTTATAATTGCGGAGCAAATGTCTTTGCCAGTGGAAGCGGTGTGTTTAAGACAGAAAATCCATCAGAAACAATTGAGGCAATGAAAAAGAAATGCTTGGGTTAAACCCAAGCATTTTCTTATTTAAAGTATATATCCATCCATTCAAGACAAAGATTAACCCAATTCCTGCAATGAATGTGCTTTAAACTTTCGTTGTTTACATCAGCAGTTGCAACGGAAAGTCCATGCTCACCTTTTGGGAAAATGTGCATTTCAAACGGCACATTTTTTTCTTTTAGTGCATTTAGAAAAAGAAGCGCATTTTCGACCGGTACTGTATATTCTCCGTCTTCCCAAATACTGATTTTTCGTAAATCATTATAAAATCTCCTTTAATTTTAAGAGTGCCTGAATTAAATAATAATCTCCGTAAATTATTGACATATTCATAGTACTTGTTTCATGGTATCTTTCACTGCCGTTTTGAAGAATTGATTCTGTTTTTAAAGAAAAATCACATTCTTTTTTAAGTGCTTCCACCATTTTTATTGCAATATCAAGATACTTTTTCTCTTTTGTGATTTTGTAGAGTTCAATCAAACCGCAAGCAGTAATTGCACCGGCTGTTGTATCCCGATATATTGGAGTTTTGGGTGATTTGTAATCAATTACAGGGATATATGTATCGTCAAGATTTTCAATGATATAATCTGCACAATTTTTTGCAGTTTTTAAGAATTTCTTTTCCTTAGTATAGATATATCCTATTATAAAACCGTATATCGCCCAGGATTGTCCTCTTGACCATGCAGAATCCGGCAAATATCCTTGTCCGGTTATTTCTTCAATTTTCTTTCCTGTTTTTTGATCAAAACTTACTATATGTGCAGATGAACCGTCTTCTCTGATAAAATTTTTAATAACAGTATCCGAGTGTGCCATGGCAATTGCTTTATATCTCTCATCACCGGTTTCTTGCCATGCCCAATAAAGAATCGGTAAATTCATCATACAGTCAATAATTGCCCAACCTTCGTATCCTTTACCGTTCCAAGCACGAATGTATTTTCCGTTCAGGTTAAATCTTGCCATTAAGACATTTGCGGCATGAATTGCACGGGCATACGATTTTTTATCCCCGGTAATTTTATAATCTGCACAAGCCGTTGGCAAAAACATAAATCCTACATCATGATGAAGTCCGGTAAAGTCTGAAAATGCTTTATCGAGTTTTTTTTCGCAAGTTTTTGCTATCTTTTTGTAGTCTTTATTCTTCGAGTATGTGTACATCTGCCAAAGAATTCCGCCCCAAAATCCATTTGTCCACCAAGCAATATCATTCCAATGGAAAGGTTCATTTTCATACTTTCCGTCATAAGTTGCATACGGAAACATTGCTCCTATCTTCGGTGCTGTAACAGAAAGTTTTTTATTGTAACTATCCAAAAATTCTTCTACCCATTTTTTGTCTATCATAATTTCTCCTCTTTTATTTAAAAAGTGAATGTAAAAACATTCACTTTTTAAATTTATATTGTGTTTTTAACTATCTTAAATACTTTGTTTCAATTCCGTCCATGTCGGTAAATTCTTGGTTTTCACCGCACATAGCCCAAATAAATGAGTAGTTCTTTGTGCCAACGCCACTGTGAATTGACCAACTTGGGCTTATTACCGCTTCTTCATTATGCATAATTATATGGCGTGTTTCGTTTGGTTCGCCCATCATGTGGAATACTGCATCATTTTCATCCATATCAAGATATAAATATACTTCCATTCTTCTGTCATGAGTATGGCAAGGCATTGTGTTCCAATTTGAACCCACTTCAAGTTGAGTAAGTCCCATTGAAAGTTGACAACTTTGCATTACATCCGGATGAATATACTGATTAATAACACGCTTGTTGCAATCTTCAAGCGTTCCGCAAGGAACTTTGCGTGCCTTTGAAATGTCAATCTTAACGATTGGATAACTTTTGTGTGCAGGGCAAGAACTTACATAAAACTTTGCAGGATTCTCCGAATCCAAACTCTTAAACGAGATTTCTTTGTTTCCCATACCGATATAAATTCCATCACGAGGCTCCATGGTATACTCAGTTCCGTCAATCGTAATGACGCCTTTGCCGCCGATATTAATGCAACCCATTTCACGACGCTCTAAGAAATATTCTGCCGCAAGTTCTTTTCCTGCTTCAAGTTTTAATTCCTGAAATACAGGCATAAGTCCTGCTGTAATTATTCTGTCAATATGGCTGTAAACCATTCTGATATTGTCCTTTGTGAAGAGGTTTGCAATGTGGAATTCCTCTCTGAGTCTTTCTGTTGTGTAAAATTTTACATCCTTTGCGTTTGAAGCGTTTCTTACTTCCATTTGTTTGTACTCCTTTTTAATATTTTTTCCGTAAACTTCTATTTGAGAAAGTGCCGCCCAAGAAAGCGGTTCACTTATCTGCTTGAAATTAGTGATTCGGATATATTCAGTTTCTCGCTCTTTAAACTTTGTGCTTTGCCCTTTTGAAGTCATCTCAAAACTAAGCGGTACTCTCGATTTATCCGAAAATTCTATGTCAAAAGATTTCCAATATGTATCATGAGGAAAATCTGCTCTGAGGTACACGCACACCTCATCGACCAATACTTTTGTACCAAAGTAAATTACATAGTCAAGGTCTTCTCTTGCTCCGCCCGCCCAAGAATGGAACGGATACTCGCCGTGTCCTTCGTTATCGGTAACACCGTCAATGGCATTACGCTCAAAAAAGCACGGGTCCCCTCTTGTAACAAAATTCGCCTTTGCGTGCGGAAAACTTTTTAAATTATCAGGGCTGTCGTATGGGTTTAATGCCACATTTCTTCTTTCGTATGCCTCTTCTTCAACTTCTTTAACAACAAGTACATGCTTTGTCCCCGTAAAAGCTTTATTATCGAAGCCTTGCATCAGATTTCCGTACGGAATACTAAACTCAAAAGTTTTTTCCGGAACATATACTATTGTTTCTTTCATTGTGGCATCAAGTTTTACAGAAATATACTCCGTATCTGTAAGTTCAACCACAATCTTATCGCCTTGTGAAAACTCTTTATCGTAGGTAACATTGATATCAGTACCCTTTTGAGAGAATTTCACTTCTTTGTTGACATCTAAAATCTTTAATTCGAGCAACTTCTATCCCCCATTGTTGTAATTATTATATTATGGCTTATTAAAAGCCTTCCTTTAAAAACTCTTTGAAATCGTCAAGTGTAAATTCTTTTAAAATGCATTTCCCGATTTTTTGCGGAAGGACTGCGGTAATTTTGTCTTTTTTTCTCTTTTTATCATGGAGAATAACATCAAAAACGGAATCTAAATCATATTCGCACTTTGTAGGAAGATTAAATCTTTTTTGCATATTATTTAATTCTTCCAGGCACTTTTCATCGGAAATTCCTTTTTTAACAGAGCAATTTGTTATTATATTCATACCGACAGATACCGCATATCCGTGCGGAACTGAAAAATCGCTTAAAATTTCCACTGCATGACCTATTGTATGACCAAAATTGAGAAGTCTTCTTATTCCTTTATCGTACTCATCAAGAGAAATAATCCTGTTTTTTATGCTTACGCATCTTTCTATTGTACTTTCAATGTTAAACTCACCTTTTATTGTTTCAAAAAGGCTTCTGTCTGCAATCATTGCATACTTTATAAGTTCTCCGTAGGCTTCATTATATACCTTTTTAGGTAATGTGTCAAATGTTTGTGTGTCGCAAATAACGGCACACGGATGATAAAATGAACCCATAAGATTTTTACCTTCTTTAAGGTTTAACGCCGTCTTTCCGCCTACTGATGAATCAATTGATGCCAAAAATGTGGTTGGAATCTGAACATAGTTAATTCCGCGAAGATATGTAGATGCAGCAAATCCGGACAAATCTCCCACTGTACCGCCGCCGAGTGAAACTATTACATCATTTTTGTTTAAGCTCTTTTGTGCTAAAAAATTAATGAGATTCATATATGTTTCGGTACTTTTTGCCTTTTCTCCTGCCGGTGCAACAAATTTAAAAACATTTATTTTTGCTTCTTTAAGAGATTTTTCTACAATGTCAGCATAGATTCCGGCGACATTTTCATCAGTTACAATAACTGCACTATCACCGCCTGCATAATGGGAAATTAATTCGCCTGATTTTTTCAGTAAGCCTTTTTCAATTAGTACTTCGTATTTTTTAGAAGCTTTGATAAGTACTTTTCGCATTACTTTTCCCTCCTGAGTATTGCACCTTTTTTTACACCGTCAATTTTAATCTTTACAGTCATCATAGCGTGATTTGCCGTTTCTATCAAATTTCCTTTGTCGTCTTCAATTTGTGACACCTTAACTGTTCTGAATCCCTTCCTATCAGGTTCAATTATCTCTAAAATCTCGCCTGTATTAAACTTGTTTCTCTGTGAAAGTGTTGCAGTTTTAGTATTTGGATCATAATCGGTTACTACCGCTACAATTGTGTAATCGCCTATATATGTTGTTTTTGATGTGATTTGACCATTTATTCTGCTGTCAAATGTGAATCCTTCCCAATATTCTCTATGGCTGACTTTATTCAATCCGTCAAAAAGGCTTTCATCAAACTCTTTTCCGTCAAAAAAGTCATCTATTGCCTCACGATACGCCTTCGTAACCGTTGCAACATAAAGTTCATTTTTTACTCTGCCTTCTATCTTAAAACTTGCCACGCCTGCCTCTGTGAGTTCCTTTATTCTTCTGATAAGGCACAAATCTTTTGAACTCATTATATATGTACCCTCGTCATTTTCAACTATCGGCATATACTCGTTGGGCCTTTTTTCTTCCGTAAGATAATAGTTCCATCTGCAAGGCTGAGCACAATCGCCTCTGTTTGGATCCCTCGATGCCATATACGAACTTAAAAGACATCTTCCCGAATACGACATACACATCGCTCCGTGAACAAATGCTTCTATTTCAACTTCTTTTGGTATTTTGCTTCTGATTTCGGCAATTTCATCTATTGACAGTTCTCTTGCCAAAACAACTCTTTTTGCCCCTAATCTATGCCAAGCATTTACCGCTTCGTAGTTTGTTATATTCGCCTGAGTACTTACATGAAGTTCCAAATTTGAAACATCCCGTGCAACAGAAAATGCTCCGATGTCGGATATAATAAGGGCATCTGCACCTAAGGATTCAAGTTTTTTTACATATTTTTTAAATTTATCAATTTCGTTATTCCTAAGAGAAATATTTGTTGCTACATAAACCTTTTTTCCTCTTTGGTGTGCGTATTTCACGCCTTCTTCGATATCTTTATCCGAAAAATTCTTTGAAGCCGTGCGAAGTGAAAACTCTTCTCCGCCTATATACACTGCATCTGCACCAAAATCAATAGCCGTTTTTAATTTATCAATAGCCCCGGCAGGTGCTAAAAGTTCAGGTTTTTTCATAATCGTTCTCCGTGCGATGAAATTGAGCCCAACCACTCTAATATAATATTACCACATATTTTTAAAAAAGCAAGCAATCTGTTAAAATTAAGTAATGATAATATCAAATTTTCTTTAAAAAATCCTCCTATGACACTTCTTGTGCCAAAGGAGGATTTTTACACATTTGTTTTGCAATTTACCTTTAAGAATCGAAAAAGACTTCTCCCTTTTCGGTTATAATTCTCTCTTCTGTCGGATACTCAAAGCATGGATTGTTCTTTAAAACTTCTAAAAACCGTTTTGCTTCAAATCGTGCCATATTCAAATCGTGCAGGAGATAATTCCCGCAATTTTTAGGGTTTGCACCCGGAACTTCACCTTTATAATCAGCACAGTACTCAAAAGCACTTATCATAAGCGGCAAAAGGTCTTTTGGTTTTGGATTTCCT
This sequence comes from Clostridia bacterium, assembly GCA_045615705.1. Taxonomy (GTDB): domain Bacteria; phylum Bacillota; class Clostridia; order UMGS1883; family UMGS1883; genus JAZLFH01. The sequence goes on along the minus strand of JAZLFH010000029.1, from coordinate 28,037 downwards.
TTTACAATGAGATAACAACCCGTCAAGCATCCCATGGGTCCCCAATAAATTATTTTATCTTTCCAATTTTCATCGTTACGCAAAAATGTCGCAATAATATGCTCTATCGTGTGCATTGCATTAGGATGAATTGCCGGTTCGGAGTTTGGAATTTTCATTCGTATGTCAAATGTTGTTGCCGTTTCTTTTCCCAACACATCGACTCTTGATTCGTATATCCCCGGCACGATTTTATTATGATTCACTTGAAAACTCGGAATTAACTCCATATCTTACCTCCCGGTTTTTGTTAAATTAATAAAAATTATTTAAACATATCATTTATGCGGGTAAGAGTTTCTCGTACAAGTAATTCTCCGCCTTCATGTCCTGTTACTCCGCTTGAAATATATGCACTGTAATGTCCGCCTTTTTCTGCTTTTTCAGTCGGAAGATATCCCAAGCAGTCACACGCAAGTTGAACAACAAAAACTTGTTCTGCGAGGCTTCTTGCCTTCATTTGGTTTCCAAAATCCAAGAATAATTCAAACGGATTTGTGGCAAATGCAACATCACCAAACCTGATTGTGTGAACTTCTGTTTCTACAATTTCTTTTGTCTGTTGCTCACGGTATCTTTCGATATTTCCTGCGTAAACGAACATTGCCGCACTGTCGGAATAGTTAAATACTTCTTTGTTCTTGTTTCTCTCCACATACTTTATTATGTTTTCGACAGAATCGTTATATTCGGAAATTGTTACACGACGAAGAGGTAGATGTAACATATCAATATTGTGAATAAGTATATCTGTGTCTTTGTATTCTTTGATTTCCTCATAAACAGATGCAATTTCGTTTGCTATTCTTTTTCCTATAAGGCGACAGCCGTTTACATCAAACATTGATGGGTCTGCTTTTCTCATGGGAGGATTATCTCTTATTACATTAGGGTCAAGAATAGGGGTTTCGGGTTCAACCCAACGAACCAAATCACGAGGACACTGATCTCCACCTGCACCGGCAAGTCCTAAAAGATATACATCGCTACCCAACTTTTCACGAAGAATCTGTTTTGCCTTACCCCAATAGTCGGAGGAAATAAAACTTCTCTGCTCTAAAACTTGTGCCGGGCATGCGATATTTGCGACAACACCTTTAAGTTTTTTGTTTTTATCAAAGGTATAGATAAGTTCTATTCCCGAATCATTACCGCCCTCCATAGAAACAAAATTAGCAGTGTTTGTATCGCCCCACATTTTTGCAGAGCCATCATCATAAACAACTCTTCTGCACATTCCGACCGCTGCTCGTCCAAACTCATTCGCATAGAGTGCATCTTCACGATTATTCCATGCATCAATTACAACTTTTGAAATTCTTTCTGCCAAGAAGTCGTAAGTTTCTTCAATAGTCATGTACTCATCACTATCTTCAATAATTGAAGTATATTTCTTGTTATCCGGCAAAAACTCGTTTAAAATGTCTGTCGTTGCAGACCAAGAACCACATACCTGAAAAGATGTGTGTGAGTGTGTCGCCGCTAAAATAACTTCCTCGGGCTTAAATTTATCTGTCTTTTGAGAAATTCTTTCTCTGATAAATTTGTTAAGGGCATATGGGAGTTCAACGATATCAACAGAAACTATAATTGCTTTGTTTCCGTTTGATTCCATCGCCATTGCAGTAGCAGAAATCGGTGTTTCTACTTCCTTAGACACTCTTTCATAAAACTGTCCCTGAAGTCTTATTGGCTTATCCGGGACGAGACTTACTTCTGACCAACCTATTTTCATATTTAACTCTCCTTAAAAATCAAGTATTGTTTTTTCACCGTATACACTTTTCCAATCATTATCAAACCCCAAAATTGCAGAATCCGTCATTGGATGATTGATAACAGACTTTAATATTTCCGGTGAAACCGTTACGCTGTGGCATCCCGATAATGCACATTTATGAACCTGCTCTGCACTTTTAAAACTTGCTGCCAAAACTTTGCAATCCAAACCGTAGAGGTCAAATTGCTCAACTATTTCGGCTACCACATTTGTTCCGTCCCCTATAATATTATCAAGTCTGTTTACATACGGGGCTACAAAACTCGCACCTGCTTTTGCACTGATAAGTGCCTGTGCAGGCGTAAATATTGCGGTCATGGTAACTTTAATTCCTATTTTTTTAAGTTCCATTGTGGCTTTTAATCCCTCTTCGCAAATAGGAATCTTTACATAAAAATCTCCGCCGAGTTCTTTTTTTAGAAGTTTTGCCTCCTCAACAATCTTGTCGGCAGTTTTTTGTGTTGTCTGAACATGAAGCATCTTATCTTCTCCGATAATGCTTCTTATCTCTTTTACAAGTTTCCAAAAATCCGTATTTGCTTTTGAAATTATTGTCGGGTTTGTCGTTACACCTGCCAATGGGTAAAATTCATTACAATGTTTAATTGCATCAATATCCGCAGTATCTAAAATATACAGCATTTGTATTCTCCTTATCTGATAATTTCAATTCCCAATATGTTGCAGAAGTTTTCAATGACTTCTGTATTATCACCGTATGAAATAATATAGTGCTGACACATAACATTCTGTGCAAAGTTTTCAACATCATCAAGTAATATTTCAAGACCGGGAAGTTGCGGTGCCGGTTGTGTCCAACCTGCTTCTTCCCACTTTTTCGGTGTGATGCCTTCGCCTTTTACCATGTGCATACAATAAACTCCGTCATCATAAAACAGTCTGCACATTGTAAGTTCTCCCTGCTTTACTTTACTTACATTTAATATACCCTCGGAAAGTTCCCCGAATGCCGCTGGCATTACAACTACGCCACCGTCTGTTGCTTCCGCCGGAACAAAGTCAGGAACCCCTGCCAAAACTCTGTCTGTGAAGAATTCATAAAATTCAAGATAAAATGCACACTGCCCCGTAAGGTGCTTTACTATCATCTGTGTAATTGAACCAAGTGAGTCGTTTTCAGGAATTGTGCACAGTTTTTCTTCATCTGATAAAAGCATAAAAATCGGTGCCGGAGGAAATCCTAAAAGTTTCTTCATTCCGTCAACATCTTTTAAAGAAACTGCCTCGTATCCACGCTCATCACAAATTGACTTAACCGCAAGATAGTACCCTGCCGCTTTTTTAAGGCTGTCTTCATTTGCCTTTTTCATAAACTTCCATTTTGACATTGCATTGTCAATTACTTCCTGTTTTTGACTGTCAGAAATTTTTTGATATCTCTGCTCAATTTCAAGCATTTCAAAAGTTTCAATTTCAGGGCCTATTTCTCTTTTTAATGAAGAGCCGTCATAAAGTGTGCCGTAAAGGTTCATATCACGGTATCCTGCCATACCGGCTTTTGCAAAGCGAAGTTCTTTTACGGCTTTTGCAGCTTTTACATAATTTAAAACTGTTTTTACTTTTGAAGGAAGTCCTATTATATCATACACATACTTAAATGTGTAGCCCAAGTCATAAAAAGTTTTTCGAAGTGCTGTCGTTCCCGCCTGGTCTGCAGTTGTTACAATTCTGTCATCTTCAACCCAACCGCAAAGTCCCCACAAAACCATGGGAACATTTTTAAAATGCTCTGTTACTTTTACTACCGCATGAGTAGGAATCCAACCCGCTACGCAACAAATTATTGCATCATAGTCGTTTCCTTCAAGAGTGGAAACTGCTTTTTTGATGTCATTTTCCTCGTAATCATCAGTTACAGGATAAACACTTACCAAGTCTAATCCTTCATTTTTCAGGTTTTTCTCTGCTTCTTGACATTTTCGAACGATAATTTCTTTTGGAGTATTTACCTCTCCAAATCCGATAAATGCTACTTTACCCATGATATATCCCCCTTAAAATAATTTTTTTACGCTCTCCGTTATAATTTCACTTTTAGGCTCTAAATTAAGGCAATTTTTTGATAAAACCTCTGTTTAGTTTCATCAAATTAACCCCAATGCCACCGAAAGTGCAACTTTTAAACCGGGAACTATGCTGTCGGTTTTTATCCACTCTTCTCTCGTGTGTTCATTATCGCCTATATATGTGCCTACGCACACCGAAGGTATGCCAAGGCTTAAAGGAATGTTGCAATCTGTCGATGCCGAAAGGAATGTTGGTCTTTCCCCTACTGCTTTTTCAACTAAATCTGCACATTTATTTGCAAAATCATTTTGAAGTTTTTCATCTACCTCGCCACAAGGTCTTTCACCAACAACTTCAACAAATATTTCAGTACCGTTTTCTTTTGCTTCTTCAAAGAACCTTTCAAAATAATCTTTCATTATTTTTAAATGAGCTGCATTATTCGAGCGATATTCACAAAGCATTTGTGCCTCTTGTGCAATGGTATTTACGCTGGTTCCTCCCGAAACGATACCGACATTGTAGGTTGTTTTATAACCTTCTTCCTTCGGCTCATCAATTTGATATATCTTATTAATTATTTTGGAAAGTTCATAAATTGCATTTTTGTTTCCAAAATTTCCGAACGAGTGCCCGCCCTCTGTTTTTACCGTTACCTTGTATCTTGTAGAGCCTACACAACCGGAAAATATATGATTTATGTTTGCATCAAAAGAAACCATCTGCTTTATTCTTCCTTGATAATCAGAAAAAATCTGTTTTGTTCCTTTTAAATTGCCAAGTCCTTCTTCACAACTGTTAAAAACAATCATAATACCGTTTTTTGGTACAATCTTGTTTTCAATAAAATACTTTGCAACAATCAAAAGTGCACATACACTCTCTGTATCATCCCCGACTCCCGGCGAAAAAATTTTGCCGTCTTTTTCAATGTACGGCATAGGCACGGTGTCCGGAAACACCGTGTCCGTATGTGCTTCAATTACCGTAATTTCATCGCTGTTATTACAATTGATTGGGAAAACAACATTTTGGGCTTTATCAATATAAACTCCCTCTGCACCGTTATCTTCAAGCCATTTTTTGCAAAATTCCGCCCTTTTATTTTCAAAATGAGATGGTGCAGGAATACTGCATAAATCTTTAAGCAAACATTTTAACTCATCAAAATGACTTTCGGCATAGAAATTAATATCAATCATGATAATACCTCAATTTAATTTAAAATACTGTCAATTTTTTTGTACTGCTCATATACCAAATCATAGTTTTCGCCCGATGGAGTATATTTATCTTTAATCTGTACTGCAATATCGCATGCCTTTTCAATGCTGCTGAAAGTTCCTGCTCCCACTCCTGCAAGTATTGCAGAACCAAGGCAAGCAGTTTCACCGTTTTTAAGTGTTACCAAAGTTTTCCCCGTCATATCGGATTTCATCTGACACCAAATTTTACTGTTAGCTCCGCCACCCATAGCACGGATTTCTTCCACCGGCAAATCTAAGTAATCAAGATTCTCTTTAAGCATACAAGAAACAGCCTCAAAAATACTTCTTGCAAAATGACTTGCGGTATGTTCCTGAGTAAGTCCCGTAAAACTGCCTCGTGCTTGCGGATTATACTTCGGCATTGTAGAACCGCACAAATAAGGTAAAAAAGTAAGTCCATCGCATCCCGGCTTAATTTCTTTTGCCATCTCGCCGAGTTCGTCAAATGATTTGTCCTTAAAAAATGTGTTCTTAAACCATTTAAGTGCCATGCCGGCAGTCGGTGTCCAAGCAAGTAATGCATACGAACCGTCATAGTTATAATGACACGGTACTATACTTTGTTCGTTGTACTTTGGTATTTCGTCAGTAGGAACAAACACAACCATGGTTGTTCCCGTCATTTCGCTGACTATTCCTTTTTTGACAACACCTGCTCCGATTGCACCTGCAACTTGATCCATTGCGGATGTTACGACCTTGATTCCTTCGTATTCGCCAACTAACTTTCCGCTGTCGCAAAGGCTTGGAAGCATTTCTTTTGAAACGCCTATAAAGTCAAGCATTTCCTGCCACCATTCACCATTATTTATGTCAAAGTATATTGTTGACGATTGAAGTGTTTTCTCCGTTACAAACTTTCCTGTCAGTTTATAGATAAGGTAATCTTCAAGCAAAAATATTTTTTTGGTTTTTTTCCAGATATCAGGCTCGTTTTTCTTAATCCAAAGAAGTTTGCATGCCGGCCATGTTGCCGTAATTTCAGGCTGACCTGTAACTTCATAAACTCTTTCTCTTCCAAAATGCTTTTCGATTTCTTCCGCCTCTTTTGTCGCACGATTATCAAGCCATACGATAGCATTTCGTACAGGATTGTCGTTTTCATCGGTTAAAATCAAAGTTTCACACTGCGTGTCTATTGCCAACGCATCTATGCTGTTTTCTTTTCCTATTTCCGAAATAAGTTCTTTAAAAATATCAACATAACTGTCGGCATCAAACTCAACAGTATCGCCTTTTGATATAAGTGTGTAATCCTTTGAATCAATCGAAATCTGATTTAGTTTTTCGTCAAAAAGTCCTGCTTTTACCGATGTAGTTCCGTAATCAATACCTAAAAAATTCATAATTATCTCTTCAACTGTAAATCATAATGAAGGTCATATGCCTTTTCTTCTTCTGTGAACTTGTGCTTTGTATCAATAACTTCGCCGTTATTCCACTTACGATCATTTACATCTTCGGTTGTTCCCATAACGGTTATATTAACCTGTCTGTGGCGAGCCAAAACATGATCCCAATCAATGAAGTAAATGTGAGCAAATCTTCCTCCGTCCACTTCACCGTCTTTAATTGTGAGTGTTTCGCTTCTTCCAAAGAAGACAGAACGAAGATGTCCGTCTGTGTTCATACTTGAAAAATCACCCGGCTCATCAACATATCTTCCATACTGTGCATGAATCGGTCCCGGATGACGATACTGATGTTCTTCCGTAAAGTCCGGAATAAACTTTCTCATAATATCAAGCAAATCATGTTGTAAATACTCCAAATCAAATGAGTCAATATCGTGTGAGCATTCCTGAACCATAACCGAGCAAGTAGTGTGGTGAGAAACGACGCTTACTGTTCCGTTCTTGATACCGGATGCCGCAACAATCTCGTTTACTTCCTTTGAAATGTCGTGGAATGTCGGAATCCAACCTCTCGATTGAAGTTCCAATTCCTTTTGAAATACTTTAAATTCCATGATAAAATCCTCCTAAAATTATATTATTATTATTTATTAAGCCTTTCGCCTACCGCACCGCCCGGGTGTATCAAGGCAAACGACTCATTTTTATAATCAGTTTCTTCAATGAGTGCCGTTTGAAGTGCGTGAAAAATCATGCAAAGTGATGTTGATGATGTGGTCCCCTGGCAGTTGTACTTATCCGTTTCTCTGTTTACATACTGCTTTAATACAACATCTGCTTCTTTTGCAATTGGCGACTCAAGATTTTCCGTAATTGCAATTATTCTTACTCCTTTTTCTTTGCAAATGTCAAGAATCGGTAAAAGTTCTTTCGTTTTTCCGCCCCTTGATGCAAAAACCATTACATCATCTTTTTTTAAAAAACCCGTTCCCCCGTGAACTGCTTCCGCGGGAGAAATAAATTTTGCCGAAAGTTCAATGCAACACATCAAATGTGCAAAATGTTGACACAAAATCCCTGAATGTCCGCAACCGGAAGAACCTATTCTCCGGGCATTTTTTAGTAACTCAACCGCTTTTGAAAATGCTTCTTCATCAAAATAGTCAAGCATTTCTTTTATGCAATCACTTTCTATTTTGTATGCTTCTTTTACTCGTAAAAGTGCTTCCTTTTTCATTTATTTATGTACCTCGTCCCACGCTTTTCTCAAATTGAAAAGCATTTCTTCGACCATCTCGTAGGGGCGGTCTGACTTCATTATACCGCTTGTTGTTCCCGTAGCCTGAGCACCGAGTTTAATGGTGTTGTAAACATCTTGTCCGTTTGATATACCCGCTCCTTGAAGTACCATAATATCAGGATTAATGTCATTTACCGTCTTAATTGTTTCCAAAACATAATTTGAATCGCTTGTTGTACCTGTTCCTATAAGGTCAGTCGGTTCCGCAACAATCATATCGGGAGACATTTTTGCTATTGCTTTTACATCTTCAACCGTGTCTGCACAAACAATCGTCAAAAGTCCTACTTCTTCTGCACGGCGGATAGTCTTATCAACATCTTCAAGCGAAATTGGTTTTTCCGCGTGGTTTAACATAACACCTTTTGCACCTGCTGCTTTAACGGCCTCCGGAAGCATAGAACCAAGTCCTCTTCCCGGACGCAAATAATCCATATGCTGTGCAAAAACCCAAATTCTTTCCGTATTATCCGAAAGTAATTTGATATCTGTATACTGAGGGGTTACAATAACATCCAAATCATACTTCATTGCCGTCTTATCAATAACCTTTGCAAGTTTAAGCATTTCTTCTCCGTAGAGGAATGCCTTAGGTCCGATTTCAAAAAACGGTGGCTTTAATTTAACATCTTTTAACATACAATCACTCCATTAGATTAATTATATATCACATGAAAAATAGTGTCAATCAAATTTTTCGTTTTTCTTTCGGTTTTTTTATAATCGCAATTAATATGAAAATTACCAAAAAACGATACAAAATTAAATTTTGTATCGTTTTTTCTCAATCCTTTGTTATTTCAAACTTGTAAAAGCCCAAAATCGGAATTTGCGTTGCGTAGTCAATAATGATTTTTTCGGTATCGTTACCGCATTGACCGCTTACATACGCCGGAAGTTCAATTTTTCTTTCTGTTTTTACCGTGATCTCGTTTTTTGAAACGGAATACTCACAAATCCCAACTGTTCCTTTCTTATCATCAACAGTTATCGGCAAATTTTCATTGCCTGCATTATACGAATATAAAAACTCGTACACATTATCAAAAGACAAAACAACCGTTTTATCATCTGTAAGTATTGCCTTTGATATTTCGGGTGCGTCAGCACCGAATCCTATTTTATACTCTTTTTCGAGGACTTGAAGTGCCAATCGTTCTCCCAGCATAACATTTGATGCCTTGCCTCCATGTATGAAGTCCGCCATAATTGACGCATCTTGAGTAGGCAAAACATAAACATCTTCTACTTTTTTGGGTATCAATCTCTGTGCTTCACGGACTTTGCTGTACCCTTCGAACAAATCTCTGTCATACTGATTTGACATCATTCGATTTAACTGAAAAGTAAACACTTTTATATGCTTATTGTTTAAATCCCTGCGAATTTGTGAAACAAACTTTTTGAATTTTTCTATGTATTCATCTATATCCGTATTATTTCCTGCTTCGGCACACCCCTGATACCACAAGATTGCTCTTGCATTGATGTTTTTTATCTTTATAACATCAATCATCTTTTTATACAAGTCGCCGTTTTCACCTTCAAGCCATCTTGAAATTGATGCACCGCCAATAGCAGACGGAATAAATCCGATAGGACGACCTGTTTCAGATTTAACTTTTTTTGCAAATGAAAGGAACATACTTTGTTTGGCGTAGTCTAAGTCATTAAACGGACTTGATGCAATATCCCAATAGTCAAGGTTTCGGAGAATATGAATACCGAGTTCCGACTTTTCAAATATATAGCCTTTTCCCATACCTGCCGCATTGCTTTGTCCCGCAATGATAAACACATCTCCCACAAAAAAGTGCCTGCGTTTATCACCTCTGACAGGATAGTCATATCCATTTATCGGGTCATAGTATACTATCTCAACAGCATAAGGACCCCCAACACGAACGCCTTTAATTAAGGCGGAGCAATCTTCTTCTGTGCCGGTAAAAGATGTCATTTCCGATACAAAAGAACCGTCTTCTTCGTTTATTATCCTGACAATAACTTTATCAAACGAAAATGGCAGAATCTGCTCCGTGTCATCATTTGGGTCATCAATAAATTTTCCACGAATTTTAATATCCGCCATATCATTTTCTTGCTGTATAATTTCAAAATTTTGCGGGCCTTCTGTAAATTCAAAAACCTTACTTAGCACTATAACATCACCCTTTATTACTTTTTGAGAAGAATGATTGAGCCTGCCGGCATCGTAAATTCAGACGCACTTGCACCTATTTTTTCAAGTTGGCGGTTATCATCAATAATGAACATGTCCATATCAAAAGGCAAATTAGTTGCAATTTTTCTATCTTCCTCACTGCTGTTAACAACCATAACCGCCTTATTTTTATCATTGCAAGCAGCTAAAGCGTATATGCCGTTTTTTTCATCAACTTCGCACTCGGCTTGATTTTTCAGCATATAAAGTTCGTTAAACGCTTTATATGCGTAGTAAAGCGGAAAAGGTTTTTGTGTCATGGGATTAAACATTCCGCCATATTCCGAAACACCAAGTCTTGCATCATAGTAGCAAAGTATTTTTGTTCTGGTATTTTGCATTGCACACATCATTGATGCCGTTTTTGCTGCGGCAAGTCCTGTACCTTTTAATCTTCGCCCGATTTCCAACGCATAATCATAGTCTTCCCTGTCTTCCATAACGTTGTTCCACTCATTAAGTTGGGTTTCAACATCGCCATATCCGAATTCTTCCAGACGACGGTCAAGATATTTCGCACATGCTACTGTCCTGTCAGTTGAAAGATAACTATGCCATGAGAAAAAGTCAAGCGGTGCATTATTCTCTTTTATGTATTTAAAGAATCCTTCAAAAAACCTGATAAAGTTTGCACTTCTGTCGTTTGAATAACAGTTATCATCTGCTCTTTCTATATCTGCTCCAAACTTTTTTGGATCAGATAAGATATGTCTGAATCCGCAAGTTGCGTAACCTCCGACTTTAATTTTGTCTCCGAAAACTTTCTTTAAATGTTTTGCTGCTACTGTATACAGTTCGTAAAACTCCTCCGGTGATCCATGCCACATTTGGTTTTCAGTATCATCTCGCCCGTTATCGGGTTCGTTCCATATTTCCCAGTACTCAATTCCGTAATGGAAGCCATTTGCCCAGCCTTCGTTATAGTGCATAATGATATGTTCGCAAATTCTTGCCCATTTTTCACAATCCTTGGGCGGGAAAATTCTGTATGCTTTTATATAGTGATAGTTTTCTATCGTTTCGCCAAGCCTGTAAACTATCTTGCAACCGTGTTCATTCAGTTTTTCTAAAAGCCAATCCGTAAACACGAAATCGTAAGAGTTTTCATCGTTTACATCAGCATTAAAATCTCTGAAAATATTATGAATATCAACAAACATATTTCCGCCGAATCGTCCGCCTACATCATGAAGTCTTGAATACGGAATTCCTGCTTCTGAAATGTAATGAAACAAACTGTCGTCAATACCCTCAAAAGGCGGTTGACCTATTCCGTGCATTGCTTTTATCTGTCCTACTTTGTTTTCAAAATTAATTTTTATCACTTATTTTTCTCTCCTTTATTAGTGCCTAAAGTGGTTATATTTTATCATACGAGATTTTAATTTGCAACATTAATTTTTTTATCTGTTTAATAAAAAAAGATTATAGTCTTATCAAATTAAAATTATGATAAAAGCTGTTTGAACGCAACATGTTTTTTCTGCTTGAAACAATTATTAATTAACGTTTTCTTCGTTGTAATCTTTTTGTATGAGCGTAAACCTTTTTTCAAACTCAATAGGGTTATATGACATTTTAGATTTTCTGAGTCCCGGCAGCCCGTCATCATCTTCTCTGTTTACAATTTGTGCATCATTAAACTCATGTATCAAAAATTCTCTGTTTATAAGTTGATATAATCCTTCCATTTTTGAAAAAGCTTTTTCAATTTCTATTACTGCCATTTTCTCCTTTGGGTTATAACCTCCCAGCGAAAATGCACTCAGCACACCATCTACATAAATTCCTCCCAATTTAACTTTTGAAAGCAATTTTTTATTTTTCAAAATTCTTTTTAATCCGTCTTGCTCTATTTTTAAAGTTTTGGCGGCATCATAAGTTTCTCCCAAGTTTACGCCTTTTCCGACAATCTTTTTTTCACTGTACCACTTTTCTAAAAAAGACAGTATTTCCTCGGAATTTTCTGAATTTAGCGAAGAATAACTCCATCTTCCGTTGTAATCTCTTAAAAATTTATTAATTCTGTTTCTCTTGTCAGAAAACTTTTTGCCTTTAAGTGTTCTTAAATCTTCTCCGCTGTAAATGTAGTCAAAAATTTCTTCATCTTCTTTGATAACATAGTTGTCAAGTGCTCCGTGCTTTTTTAGGAATTCAACGCCTTCTCTGTCAGCGAGGTATGCTGAAAAAGGAACTTGTAAAACATCATTAAAATACCTTTCTTGAAGTTTAAAATAATATACAAGTTCCTCTTCTTTGCAAAAAGGTATGCAACCCGATATAGTTTTTCCGCTTTTGTCCCGCATCATAAGGCATCTGTTGTCTACTATGCTGTACTTTGTTTCTATTGTTTTATTCCAAATATAGAAGTCAAGCGGCAGAGAATCATAACTTTTGTTATGCCTGATATAAAAATATTCAAAGTTTTCCACACAAGACAGGTCATCAAAATCTTGGTATTTTAAATCTCTCAGCGAACTTGCTTTTTTGATTTTAAGCGGCGGTTCTTTAAATTCTTCATTCAAAGAACATCCGAAAGCATACTCCAAGCCATCATCTGCATAAAGTAAATCTGCTTCATCGTTATTAAATCTCCATTTAAAAGTAAATCCCGAATTTTTATATACATCTTCATTTACAGGTACTAAAAAAGTAAAACTTTCGCCTTCCTTTTTTAATGTATCAAGGACAAAGCCAAGCGTTTTTTTCATATATCCCTTTTTTTGATATTGCTTTTTGGTCGCAACATACAATATGTACCAAAGAGAAACCGACACATCTTTAAAATCTGCAATCATTCTTTTAAGATGCACCATTGAAATTATTTTTCCGTTTTCTTCGATAACCGCAATACGATTGTCAAAAACATCTTTACTGTAATACTCTTCTAAATCATCGGTATTGCCAAAGCACTCGGTCGCCAATTCTTTTGTTTTTACAAATTCATTTTTTCTTAAAAACCTCAAAATTTTCACCTTATCTAAACTTAAAATGCTTCATCAACGACAGCAAAAGCAACCGGCTCCGTTTACAAGTCCAAAGTAAACGAGCAGTTTCAGTTCTGAATTTTTTCCTTTAAATTTGATTCTTTTTTTTGAAAAATCTCGGCAAATGCATACGAAAGAACCGATATTGTTACTAAAACAATCCACATTTAACCATACCCAACACTAAAATTAAATAGATTACAAAGTTTTATATAGTATAAGATATTACAAAATGAAAATCAAGGTGCTTAAATTCTTTTTTTAAAAAAGCAGAGAATACACTCGTATTCTCTGCTAAATGCAAATCGTGGATAATATGTATATTAAACTATTTTTTTGTAATGACAACCTGCTGTGTTTCTTCAATCCACTCAACCTTTTTGCCTAAGTTTTCTGCTACAAATCCAAGTGACAGATATGGTATGTCGTTTTCGACAAATGCAGGTGAATCAAGATCAACTTCCTCACCGTTTACAAAAGCAATATTCTTGCCGATTGTGATTTGAATTTGCAAGTCATCATTCGAAACGGTAACGAGTTGTTCTTCTCCATCCCAACCAACCATTACACCGAATGCTTCAGAAAAAAATCTTATCGGAAGCATGATGCAGTCGTTTACAATCTTCGGAGCTACATCATTTATGATTTTTTCGTCATTTATGATTTTTTCATCTTTGATTATGTATTCAAGACACTTGGTTAAAGGACGCATTTTTTCAGCATCCCACACAAACACCTTTATTTTAGTTGCCTTTGAAATTGGAATTGTTACATTTGCAAAATCGCTTTCAAATGTGAGTTTTTCTAATCCTATCAATTTGTTGCCGTTGTATGAAGCGAGATATGTAGTGGCTAAGGTCGGTAAATTCACAGAACCAAGAAATACATTAGCATATGAATCTGCTTCATAAACATCAAAATATGTTATTTCCACATTTTGAGATGTTACAGTAACCATCAACTGTTTTGGAATTTCAGTTTCAGCAGCTATATATGTTATTCTTGCAGTTCCCTCCGATATAGCCGTTATCACACCATCTTCGTCAATAGTTGCAACATCTTCATTATTTGAAAACGCGTACAAAGCATTATCCGAAGAGGATACCGTAACATTCGGCAAATAAGTATCTCCTATGTTTAATATAATCTGTGACTTTTCAATGCTGATTCTAACATTTTCATTTGAATATACAACATGACTGCTGTTATTGTATTCGTCTTTTTCTTCTGAGTCTGTTGCTGCATTTGCCACAACATATCCATAGTATTCATCCGGCAAATCAGATGATATACTGAAACTGTCATTCGGCAAAAGAATGTTTACAGTCTTTTCGTTTAGTATATTACCGTCATTATCTTTTACCATTAAAATAACATTTTCTGCCGAATCGCAACCGATATTACGAACAGTTGCCGTTCTACCGTCGCGCGACAATGTTACATATAAATCTGCATAACCCATAATCTGTGTTATGCTGTCCTCTACTCCGTTTTCAGTCGATACAGTCACCGTTATATTTTGTTTTTCAAAATCATCGCTAATAGGAACTTTAGCTACAATAACCCCATCTTCTACGGTTTTTAATTCAGAATAAATCTCACCTGCTTTATCACCGATTATCGTTACATTAAGGTCATTTGATTGTGTTTGGTTTTTCACTCCGATTTCAAAATCAACGGTTTTTCCTCTTTGCAAAAAAGCATTTGCATATAAAACTTCAACCTGTTCATTCGGTACGGCTTTTGTATTAACAAGCCTTACATCTTGTGTAATATCATCATTGCCAATATGTACATTTGCCAAAACTGCAAATACATCTATTGTACCGTTATCATTCATTTGCACATCCCATGAACGAATTTTTTCACTAAAATTCGTTATTTTCATGGGATTGCTCCAATTTTCATCATAATATGATGCGTAAAGATTTGAGTTTAATCCGTCTTGAACTTCATAAATTGCCGCCTTAATATCACCCGAAGAACTTGTCAAAAGTTTCGTTTTACTGTTTGAATCACCGTCAAATAAAAAGTCTATGGCACCACCCATAATATTACACAACGTATTGCCGTCATTAAAGTAAAAACCGTCATCATAATACAGACCATTCAATACAGATTCGCCCGAATAAACCCTATTCCCGTTTATATAAAGTTCTCCATCTTTTGTTTCAGCATCTCCGTCTTTATCGACAATATATGCAATATCGCCATGACTTCCTATTTCTGATTCATATATCAAAGAAATATTTTTAGCTTCAACATGAGAAGATGACACACTTGTCCCTTCTATAGTAACACTTTTTATTGTTTCTGTTACTGCATTACTTACCAAAGCGGAATTTTCGCTGTTTTCTGTCCATGCCACATATCCTCTACCATTTTTATAAAATAGCTTTGGGTCATATTCATAAATGTTGTTGTTTGATGTTACCGCAACAGGAGAGTTCCATGAATTACCGTCAAATACGGAATATGAAAGCTCAGTATTTAAAGTAATATCGCTTATTGTTGCATTATCTTTCATATTACCATTTAAGTTTTGCCACAAAATTGCAACATTATTACCGTTTGCAGACAATGCAAATTCAAAATCGGCTGTGCCATCATTATGTATTTGTTCGGGTTTACTCCACTCATTATTTGAAAGAACAGAATAATAAAGTGCTGTTCTGTCCATATCATTTCTTTGTGCATCATCATCAAGCCACACCATCACAATACGTCCGTCAGACAGTTTTGCGGTTTTGACTTTGCTGTACGGATATAGATTATTCTTAAATGTACCGAAATTACTTTTCAGTAATGCATTCTTTTTAAGATAATCTCGACTGACAGGTGTAAAATCATTTTCATTTTTTACACTTAACCGTTTTGCACCACCTGATTTTGTTTGCGGATACAAAGGTACATCTAAGAATCTGTTTGACCATTTATATTCCATCATTGCAACATTTACAAGGAAATACGCATCACCTGTCAGTTTTGCTGAAAAATCATTTGGCATTGATTGAAAAGGAAAATGTAAATTACATCCGACGGTACCTTCAATTCCAATTTCTGCCGACAACATTCTTCGCAAACCCAATCCGACTCCGACAGAAGGTGTGATATCAAGACTTATATCTCCTTGGCATACAAATTCAGGGTCAATCAATTTGGAATTTGCCAAATGTACTGTAAGTTTTGAGCCCAATTCACCTTTCAACCCATAAGAAACATAAAGTATGGGTATTTGAGCAAAAGGAATAAAGCCTCCTTCTACTCCATAAGACAGACCGGTAATGACACCGCCGTTTACCAAGTACATCCCATTATTTTCGTCAAGTTTTAACTCAAAGAATCCTCTAAAACTTGTTTTAACCCCTGTATTATTAATTGAATTATAATCTTGACTGCTTTTGTTACCTTTGAAAATTTCAAATAATTCGTTATATAAATCCTTAAATTCGTCAGTAAATTCTCCGTCTCTTATAGCCTGAAGGTCTTGTTCTCCGCCAAATAATACTTTATATGATTTTTCTTCCGGGTCGTATGCAATTTTGACTGCATTTACCACGCCAAAATCCCATGCATTCGGCATTTCAAAAAGAGGGAATGAATTCCCCATAACATTAACTCTTGGACCTTGTACCGTTTCGGTTGCATTTGTTCCGATAATAATATCTTCCGGGTCAATATATATCGGATTTATATAAACTTTATTAAGCTGATTAACTAACGGAGCATAGTTCGTATAGGTTTTCAGTATTTCACCGCCGTATTCTATCCTGACAACACTTGACCTCTTTCCGTCGGTAACAATGATAACTCCGTTTGCATCGGTTTTATACTTTTTACCATCTATTGTAACATCTGCACCTTCAATAGGCTTTTGACTTGTACTATCTAACACTTGCATTGTATATGAGAACTTAGGCGGTTCTTCCGAAGGAGTATCAAAGTCTCCGGAATATGTTGAATAGTTGTCCATATAATATAAACTATCTTCTTCATAATAATAGTTCGGTTCAGGAACTGTATATTCATATTCATCTCCATTTTCATCAACACCGACACATGTTTTATAACTATAGCAATGTGCTAATGTACAGGGCTCAATCTTTTTGTTCGATATCATATGTGAATCACAATATTCACAAACATACTTTCCCATATATGGTTGATCCTTGTTTACAGTAAGTGTAATTCCCGCAGCCAATTGCGAGCTTACCGTTCCACTTATATAACAATCTGTACTACGAATTATGCCTGAAGAATAACCACTTTCTACATTTCCGTATATTACACATTTAGTACATCTGTTTATCCCGGTTGCATCTGTATTATGATAATCCGTAGAAATAATATCACCATAAATAACGCTATTACTACTATTGGATATGCCATATGCATAATTATCAGTAATAACATCACCACAGATCATACATTCTCCGCTATTATTTATGCCGGTTGCCCATGCTCCATATGACCTCGCAACAATATTACCGTAAAGTACACAATTGAAAGAACTACCAATTCCTGTTGCTTCCTCAGCACCTGTAACATTACCATATAGAATACAATCTTTGCAACCATCTTTAATACCATAAGTAAAACAACCGTCTATATTTCCATACAAAATACAATTTTCGCAAGAAGAATCAATGCCATATGCATCTCCCAACTTATCTATGTTACTTTTTACATTGCCAACCAAAACGCAGTCATCACAACTGTTCATACCACAAGAGGAATAGGCAATTGTATTTCCATAAAAATTACATCCATTGCATCTATACATGGCATAACTTGTTGTTTCGTACTCAGAAGAAACATTTATATTTCCATTGAAATCACAATCTTTGCCTTCATATATGGCAACTGCACTGCCCATTTCAGAATTACAAATTATATCACCCTCATAAGAACAATCGGTGCAATTTGCCATAGCACTCGCATTGCCTTGTTCTGAATCACAAATTATGTCACCACTAAAAGTACAATCAATTCCATGATATACTCCTTCTCCAATACCACCTTCACCTGATAAATGTATATTTCCTTGTACAGTACAATTCTCACATGAGGAATATCCCAATATTGCCGCATAGCTATTATTCTGAATATATACATCAATTATTGCGTTTGTCATATTAAGATTTGTGACATAACTATCATATCCGTCAATAAATCCGAGTAAACCGCTGTTATTTTCTTTTGTTATTCTCATATTAGATATGGTATGACCTTTTCCGTTAAAGGTTGCATTGTAAAGTACAAGGGGCTCCCATTCCATACCGGCAAGGTTAATGTCTGAGGTCAGTTCATAATATCCACCGTCATGTCCTGCAATAGAAAGCAATTCCTCCACATTAGATATGTAAACAACTTCACTGTATTGATTGCTTGAAACTGTATTTGCATTACCGAATAATGATAATTTATTTAAACGATTTTCTTCTTTATAGCTTATTTTTTTATTATGTTCCGATAATAATTTTTCTCGTTCAGTTTCAAATTCTGCTCTTTTTTTCTCAATATTTGTTAAATCTTGTGCAGATATAACATTTTCGTTTTCTGTTTTTGTTGTTGCTGATACACTTTGAACAGATAAATTAGTAAAGAAACCTATCGTCATAGAAATTGTAAGCAACATTCCCAAAAATCGTTTTTTCATTTTATCCCTCCTGTTTTATAGCATATAAATTTTCTAAAATTAAATCATTTTTCTTGTATTACATTTTTTATTTATCTTTCTGTAAACAACACATTATAATTTAAAAAAGTGCGTCAGCCGAAGCAGACGCACAAAAAACGCAAACTCCGATTGCTGCGAAACAATTTTAACAGAATAAGTTATCTTTTTAGATATTCCATCAGGCAGAATCTGCGTTTTTATCAAATTCGACTGATGAAGCATCATAAAAAGACATTATACCCTTAAACAAAAAAAGAGATAACTTCATTCATAAATCATATTAAAATCGTTTCGCATATTCACTTTACCATACATTTCCTATAAGCACAATACTTTTTCTTTATTTTCAGCATTTTGCATATAAAATTTTTTATGCTTTTATCTTTTCGACAAAAAAGCAGTAACCGATATATTATCGGTTACTGCTATATATAATCATTTTAACTGTTAAGTTTTTCTTTTGCGGTTTTTCACACTACTTCTTCCATATTCACTATTACTTTTTACTTCCAAAAATCCTCGTTTTAGGCGATTAAAGACTCTTTAAGTAAAAGTGAAGAAGGAATAGTGAATAAGTAAAAATCCTCATTCTAACGAACGAGGATTTTTGGCGTGCCTACAGGGACACAGATGCTCCGCATCTTTCTTGCTTGTCGACCGCACACTTTCAGTGTGCAGTACCCGACTTCGCAACTGCTTCGCTAAAAACGATTATCAATCGTTTTTTACGCTCGCAGCCCTCTCAGGGTTCGAGTCCCTTTCTTTAAGAAAAAAGCAGAGAACACACTCGTATTCTCTGCTTTCTGGCGTGCCTACAGGGACTCGAACCCCGGACCTACTGCTTAGAAGGCAGTTGCTCTATCCTGCTGAGCTACAGGCACATAAAAAATGGAGCGGGTGATGGGAATCGAACCCACCTATCCAGCTTGGAAGGCTGGTGTTCTACCAATGAACTACACCCGCAATGATGCCATTATACCAAGCAAAAATTTGTTTGTCAACATTTTTTTATTATTATTTTTCAAATTCTTGACAATATACTTCTGTATATATATAATATTTCAAAAAGGAGTGAACAACATGGAAAAATTAGGACTTAACGAACTTCGTGAAAAGTACCTCAGTTTTTTTGAAACAAAAGGACATTTAAGACTGCCGTCTTTTCCTCTTATACCGCAAAACGATAACAGTCTTTTGCTTATAAATGCAGGTATGGCTCCTTTAAAGCCGTACTTCACCGGAAAGGAAATTCCGCCGAGAAGTCGTGTTACTACTTGTCAAAAGTGCATTAGAACTCCCGACATTGAAAGAGTAGGAAAAACGGCTCGGCACGGAACTTTTTTTGAGATGCTCGGTAATTTTTCTTTCGGCGATTACTTTAAGCATGAAGCTACTTCCTGGGCATGGGAATTCATCACTAAAGTTTTGGAAATCCCGGTAGACAAGCTTTGGATTACTGTATATGAAGACGATGACGAGGCTATTGAAATCTGGGCAAATGAAGTTGGCGTTGACAGAAACAGAATTGTTAAAATGGGAAAAGAAGACAATTTCTGGGAAATCGGCACAGGTCCGTGCGGTCCGTGCAGTGAGATTTACTTTGACCGCGGTGCAGAGCATGGTTGCGGTAAACCCGATTGTAAAGTTGGTTGCGAATGCGACCGATATGTTGAATTCTGGAATTTAGTTTTCACTCAATTTGATAAAGACGAAAACGGCGTTTATAACCGTCTTTCTCATCCCAACATTGATACCGGTATGGGACTTGAAAGACTTGCCGTTATTATGCAAGATGTAAATAACCTTTTTGAAGTTGACACAATAAGAAATGTTATGCTTAAAATCAGCGAAACAGCAAATGTAAAGTACGGTGCTGATGAAAAAAGCGATGTTTCTCTTCGTGTTATTACAGACCATATCAGAAGCACTACATTCCTCGTTTGTGACGGTGTCGGACCATCTAACGAAGGCAGAGGATATGTTTTGAGAAGACTTTTGAGGAGGGCTGCCAGACACGGGAAACTACTCGGAATAAACAAACCTTTCCTTTCCGATATTGCCGATACCGTTATTGACGAGTCAAAGGGTGCATACCCCGAACTTGCCGAGAAGAGAGATTACATAAAAAGAGTAATCGAAATTGAGGAAAAGCGTTTTAACGAAACAATTGACTCCGGACTTGTAATACTTGACACTTTTATTTCCGAACTTGAAAAAAGCGGAAAAAGTGTTCTTGACGGCGAAAATGCATTTAAACTTTATGACACATACGGTTTCCCCATCGACCTTACTTGTGAGATTCTTTCCGAAAAGGGATTTAAGGCGGATGTTGACGGCTTTAACGCTTGTATGCTTGAACAAAAAGAGCGTGCAAGAAACGGGCGTAAAGTTGGCGAAGAAGCCGGTTGGAGCGAAGACATATTTACAAAACTGGACAAGTCAATCAAGACAGAATTTTTAGGTTATGACAGTAAAGAATGCAGTGGTAAAGTTTGTGCGATTATTAAGGACAACAACATTGTAGATTCTGTTTCGGACGGAAATGATGCTATAATAATTCTCGATAAAACCGTCATATATGGTGAAAGCGGCGGTCAGGTCGGTGATACGGGGTCTCTTTTTGCTCCGGGTGTCAAGATTGAAGTAGAAAATGCCAAAAAACTCGGCGATGGTAAAATTCTTCACTATGCCCACATCAGTGAAGGTACCGTTTCTTTGGGCGATACTTTGAATTCTAAATACGATGAAACTCGCCGTCTTGCAATAATGCGTAACCACAGTTCCACCCACCTTCTCCAAAAGGCTCTTACGGAAGTTTTGGGAAGCCACATTGCTCAGGC
Organism: Clostridia bacterium; assembly: GCA_045615705.1. Classification (GTDB taxonomy): domain Bacteria; phylum Bacillota; class Clostridia; order UMGS1883; family UMGS1883; genus JAZLFH01. The sequence goes on along the minus strand of JAZLFH010000029.1, from coordinate 6,539 downwards.
GGGTTCTATGGTTGATGAACGCAGACTCAGGTTTGACTTCTCTCATTTTGAAGCAGTAAGTGAAGAGCAATTAAAAGAAGTTGAGAAAAAAGTAAACGATGCAATTCTTTCAGCTTATCCCATTAATATCAAAGTTATGCCCATCGAAGAGGCTAAAAAGACAGGTGCAAAAGCACTGTTTGGAGAAAAGTATTCAGACATGGTAAGAGTTGTCAATATGGGCGACTACTCTATTGAATTTTGTGGCGGAACTCATCTTTCAAACACGGCTCAAGCAGGACTTTTCAAGATTCTTTCCGAATCGGGCGTTGCGGCAGGCGTAAGAAGAATTGAAGCTACGACAGGCATCGGAGTTTTAGAGTATATTAAGAAAAATGATGATATTTTGCATGATGTTTCTCAAGAACTTAAAACATCAGTCAGTGAAGTTGTTTCAAAGGCAAAAAGTATCAGTTTAGAATTAAAAGAATCTCAAAAGGAAATTGAGGCTTTGCAGTCAAAATTGGCTTCAAGTTCTGCAAGCGATTTGTTGAAAAATGCAGTAGATATTAACGGTGTTTCTTTCATATCTTCAAAACTAAACCTTTCTTCCGATGCACTCCGCTCGCTCTCTGACTCTCTGAGAGATAAGATGGAAACAGGCGTTGCGATTTTGGCAAGCGAACAAAACGGAAGCGTTTCATTTGCTTGCTGTGCAACAAAAAGTGCGGTAGAGAGAGGAATACACTGCGGTAACATAGTCAGAGAAACTGCAAAAGTTACCGGCGGTGGCGGTGGCGGAAGACCCGATGGTGCTTTCGCCGGAGGAAAAATTCCCGAAAAGATTGATGAAGCACTAAGCGTTGCCAAGGATTTAATTACTTCGATGATTAAATAAGGAGGATTATTATGGATTGTTTGTTTTGTAAAATAGTAAACGGCGAGATTCCTTCTAAAAAAGTATATGAAGATGATGAAATTCTCGCTTTTTACGACATTAGTCCCGCAGCCCCCGTTCATGTTCTTATAATTCCGAAAAAGCACATATCTTCCGCAAATGAAATTGATTCATCAAACAGCATTATCGTTGCTAAGATATTTGAAAGAGCATCAATTCTCGCAAAAGAGTTGGGTATCGACAAAGACGGATACAGAATTATAAATAACTGTGGCGAAAATGGTGGTCAAAGCGTAGGTCATCTTCACTTTCACTTGCTTGGAGGACGACTTCTCTCTTGGCCTCCGGGCTGATATGTAAATTCTGTACGCTTTTTATTCAATTTAAAAAGGGGGTGTCGCAAAATGCGACACCCCCTTTTTGGGCTGGAAGCAAAATAGTGCAGATTGGACAAACTGAGGCAAAAAGCCGTGGCTTTTTGCGTACCCGAAGGCGTACGAAGGTACTCCGAGAGGCGAAGTTTGTTCAAAACGCAAAGCACATTATTCAGAAATTCGTTGCATAAACGAATTTCTACCTTAATTTCTGACTCATTTCATCATTTGCACAACTTAAAAATGGTGGTATTGTGGTTTTCCCTGTGCTTTGCGTGGTCTGTGCATTTTGAAACAGCCCCTTAATTTTGCTAATTTATTATCTTCCTTATCGGCTTGTATATGAAAAATGTAATCAGTGAAACAATTACCCCTTTTATTAATGTAAACGGCATAAAAACAAAAACAGATGCCTCAAACGGAGTTTTAACAAACGGAATAGTCTTTTTGCAAAGTGAGATAATTGCATCTATCGGCATAAACTTTGAATAAAACGGAATTATTATATAATAATTCGAAAATATTGATATAACCCCCATCGCAATGGTTCCAAACAAAAGTGAAAAAACCGCACCCGAAACAGTTCTTTTTTTCTTATATATCAATCCTGCTGTACCAACAAAGGCAATTCCCACAATCGCATTTGCAATTTCCCCTACTCCGCCACTTGCAGAAAATGGTGCATTAATGAGGTTTCTGATTATAACCGTTATAATTCCAGAAATCGGGCCTTGCACAAACGCCACAATAAGTGAAGGAATATCTGCGAGGTCAAGTTTTAAAAACGGTGGAAAAAACGGAATCGGGAACTCAAAAAGAAGCATAAGCACCGTTGAAATTGCCGAAAATATTGCCGTTAGGGTAAGTTTTTTTACATTACTGTTCATATTAATTCTCCTTTCATCCGGACTATACCGTCGGTTTCGGAATTTCACCGAATCTGCTCTTGCTTGTGGACTGTAACCACCGGTCGGGATTTTAACCCTGCCTCGAAGACTATATTATTATATACTTCAAAATAAAAAAGTGCAATACTTTGACTAAAAAATACTGCACTTACGCTCTCGGATGAGCTTTATTATAAACCGATTTAATTTTCTTGTTTACAAGCGTTTCAAACCCACTCGCAGACCGTTTATCTGTATATCCGAGCATTTCGGATACCGATGTAACATCTGCTCCGTTTTGCAAAAGATGAGTAGCAAAAGAATTTCTGAGTGTTTGCGGTGTTATTTCACTTTTAATGTTTGCTCGTTTAGCACAGGTCTTTACAATCTTCCAAAATCCTTGGCGTGTCATCCTCTCGCCGGAGCAATTTACAAAAAGTGCTTTTTCTCTCTTCGTTGACACCATCATCATTCTCGCATTTTCTATGTAAAATGACAATGCTTCAGTTGCTGTCTTCACCATCGGCACATTTCTCTTTTTATTGCCGTTTCCGACTTTTATCTGTTGATTTTTTATATCAACATCTCTAAGGTCAAGTCCAATCAGTTCGCTCACTTTTATTCCCGTTGCGTACAACACTTCAAGCATCGCCTTGTCCCTATAATCTTTAAGTGCCGTACAATCTGAAAAATCCAAAAGTCTGTCAATCTCATTTGCCGTCAAAACCTTAGGAAGTTTTACTTCTTTTTTAGGAGTTTCCGTTTCAATAGTCGGGTCATTTTTTGCAAATCCATTGTCAATTAAATAAATATAAAACCTATGTATAGAAACCAAATATCTCGCTATGGTTGAATTTGACTTCTTGTTTGCCTTTAACAACTCAACAAACGCATCAATATTCACTTTTGTTATTTCTGTCAAGTTAACTGATAAGTTATCAACAAATCGATTGAAAAATGTTAGATCTCTTTTGTATGATACTACTGTATTTTTCGACAATTTCCGATTCTTCTCAAGATACTCGACAAAGGAATTAATATAACCTTCCAAAGCCTACACACCTTATAGTGAAAAATACTTTACAAATTGTTTTTTCCGTAATCAAGTATACATAATTTTACTACAAAAATAATGGTTTGTATATAACGCATTTTTAACAAAAACTATCAAAGAATTTTGTCTATATTGCTACAATATTCCTAACATCAAAAATGACAATCCGCCCTCTAAAATCGCACTTAACAACAAGATAATGATTGTAACAAAAGATCTTGCACAATATGTATGGATTATTGACTTTTTATCCCGTTTGTTTTTCAATTTTACAGTTTGTCGAAAAACAATTGCCGAAAAAATCAAAATAACAGGAATTGAGAAAATACATTGAGGAACAATTAATGACATTGCTTTATTTACCGGTTCACTGCTTATAAGTAAAAATGCACTTGTAAAACCTAATGTGAATCCCCTTGTTGTTACGATTAATATCAAAAGCGGCAGTAACATATTTGAAAATCCGCACAGAAATATTGATGTACCCCATATTAGTGCGGATATTACATTTGCTTTTATATGTCCAAACAAATCCGGGCTTATTGTGTTTAGCCGTTCTGTGAGATATGTTACCAAGGCTCCCTTTTGCGTAGCAGAAATATTTCTTACGCAGTCTGCCCCAAACAAAACTCCTAAAAGTACAGAAAACAGCACAACCGCATAAGGCAAGTAATTTTCTTTTACATGCTTATCGATTATGCTGTTTGTCTTTTTAATCATTTGTATGCACCATCCTTTGTGGTACATACTATGCACTACTATTGTTTTGTATTCCGTTATTTTAATTCAGAAACAAACTTTTCAAGTCTGTCCATTCCTTTAACAATGTTTTCTTTTGTTGTTACATAACTCCATCTTACATGATACTTTGCACCAAAACCTGTTCCCGGAACAACCGCAACAAGTGCCTTTTCCAAAAACAGTCCCGAAAAGGAATCTGCATCAGTAATTTCTTTGTCGCCGTATTTTTTACCGACAAGTTTTTCAATATTCATCATCACATAAAATGCACCGTCAGGTTTTAAGCACGAAACACCGTCTATACTGTTTATCCTGTCTACCATATAATCACGGCGGGACTTGTACTCAATTGCCTTTTCTTTAACAAATGCAACTCCGCCCAAAAGAGCTTCTGTCGCAGCATATTGTGCTATTGAGTTTGGATTTGATGTTGCATGACTTTGAACATTTGACATCACTTTTGCAATCTTTGGGTCGCTTGCGGTGTACCCTATTCTCCATCCTGTCATTCCGTATGTTTTTGAAACTGCATTTACTGTTATTGTGAGTCTTTTTGCATCTTCTCCAAACGATGCAACGGAAACATGCTCTATATCGCCATATATGAAATGCTCATAAACTTCATCGGAAATCATATAAATTTCATTTTTTACGCAGAAATCAACAATTTTTCTGAGTTCTTCCTTTGTATAGCACATTCCCGTAGGATTGCACGGAGTGTTGATTATAACTGCTCTTGTCCTCTGAGTTTTTGCCTTTTCTATCATTTCTTCGTTGACTTTGAAAAAGTCTTTTTCTTCTGCATTTACAAAAACAGGTACTCCGTCCGAAAGTCTTACCATTTCCGGATAACTTACCCAACACGGAGCCGGAATAATAACTTCATCGCCGGGATTTAATATTGCACCAAACACATTTAAAAGTGAATGTTTTGCACCATTTGAAACAACTATATCATTAACCGTATAGTCGAGTCCGTTTTCATTTTTCAGTTTTTTGACAATAGCTTCTTTTAATTCTATTGTGCCTGATGCAGGGGTGTATTTTGTTTTTCCTTCGTTTATTGCCTTTATTCCCGCATCTTTTATGTTCTGAGGAGTGTCAAAATCAGGTTCTCCCGCTCCAAATCCTACAACATCTATGCCGTCAGCCTTCATTGCCTTAAACTTTGAGTTTATAAAAAGTGTCGGCGATGGACCTATGGACGAATACTTTTTCGATAAATACATTTGTTGCCTCCAAATCATAAATAAATTGTTATGGTTTAATTTATATTATGTTATATAATACACCGTTTCTACAAAAAATGCAACACATTTATAAAAAAATTTTTTTATGTTCTTTTTTGTACAAATTTCACATACTCTACTTTGAGGTGATAATTTATGAAATATTCCAAAAAATACTTAAAACGCTTTGCAATAAGGTTTATAATTTCAAGCATCTTACTTTCTTCCGTTCTTACGGTAAAACATTTTTATCCCGAAAAAATGTCGTACCTTAAAAGTTTTGTTTCTTATAATACAGACTTTCAGTCCGTGTATGAAAGCACTTTGAATGTATCAGAGAATATTTTAAATACCGTTATGGAAAATTTGCCTTGAAAAAAACAACTTTTTTAGGTAAAATATTCATGAGTGAGGTTTTTATATGAATATCGATAAATTGCTTAAAAGAGTGCAGAAACCAACCCGCTATTGCGGAGGTGAATTAAACAGTGTTATAAAGAATCCGAATGATGTAAAAATCAGGTATGCGTTCTGCTTCCCGGATGTTTACGAGGTCGGCATGAGTTATCTCGGAATGAAGATTTTGGCAAATATATTGAACAAACGAGATGATACATATTGCGAAAGAGTTTTTGCTCCTTGGGAGGATATGGAAAGTGAAATGAGAAAGGAAAATGTTCCTCTTTTTTCACTTGAAACACATGACCCTATAAAAAATTTTGACTTTGTATCTTTTACCCTTCAATATGAGATGAGTTACACAAGCGTTTTAAATATGCTCTCTTTGGCAGGCATCCCGCTTTTGGCATCGGAAAGGAAGGAAGGCGACCCGTTTGTAAACGGTGGCGGACCTTGTGCTTATAACCCGGAGCCATTGGCTGACTTTTTTGATTTTTTCACGATAGGTGAAGGCGAAGAAGTAATCTCAGAACTTATGGACGCTTATATCGAATGGCAAAAAGAAGGCGGAACTCGTGATGACTACCTTAAAAAAATAGCAAAAATAGACGGAATCTATGTACCTAAATTCTATGATGTTTCTTATAATGAAGACGGGACCATAAAAAGTATGGTTCCAAATTGTGATGAAGCAAAGCCAAAAATCATTAAGAGAATAATAAAAAATCTCGATAGCGTAGATTTTCCGGATAAGATGATTGTACCGTTTATGGACATTGTTCATGACAGAGTTTCTCTTGAAGTTTTCCGTGGTTGCATCAGAGGTTGCAGGTTCTGTCAGGCAGGTATGATTTATCGCCCCGTAAGAGAAAAAACTCCCGAAAAACTTTTGGATGATGCAAAAAAGTTGATTGCTTCTACGGGTTATGAAGAAATATCTCTTGCCAGCCTTTCCACAAGTGATTACACTCAATTTGA
>JAZLFH010000028.1:0-10213 GCA_045615705.1 Clostridia bacterium | reverse complement strand
CATGGATGTTTGGTTTGACTCAGGTTCAAGCCATAGCGGTGTTTTAGATGTTAAAGAATGTTTGTCATTCCCGGCAGATTTGTATCTTGAAGGAAACGACCAGTACAGAGGATGGTTCCAATCATCACTCTTGACATCTGTTGCAGCCCGTGGTGTTGCACCGTACAAAACAGTTATTACTCACGGTATGATTGTTGACTCGGACGGACAAAAGATGAGTAAGTCAAAAGGCAACGGAATAAGTCCAAAGGACATAATTGACACATACGGAGCAGATATTTTAAGACTTTGGGTAGTATCGGCAGATTACAAGACCGATATGAGAATTTCAAAGGATATCTTAAAACAACTTTCCGAAGCATATCGTAAGATCAGAAACACTGCTCGTTATATTTTGGGTAATATTAACGATTTTGATCCCGATAATGATATGGTTTCTTACGATGATATGCCCGAGATGGATAAGTGGGCACTTATTCGTTTAAACAAACTTGTAAAAAGAGTTTTAGACTCGTACAGAAGTTATGAGTTCCATATGATTTATCACGCAATTCATAACTATTGTGTAGTAGATATGAGTAATTTCTATCTTGATGTAATAAAAGACAGGCTTTACACGGAAAAGAGCGACTCTTTTATGCGAAGAAGTGCTCAAAGTGCTATGTACATTATCCTTGAAACACTCGTGAAACTTCTTGCACCCGTTTTGGCATACACATCAGAGGAAATTTGGGCATTTATGCCTCATACGAAGGAGCACGAAAAAGATTTTGTTCTGTTAAACGATATGCCGAGAGAAAATCCAAAATACAATGATGATGCTCTCGAAGAAAAGTGGGATAAACTTTTAGAAATAAAAGCAGATGTTTCAAAGGCACTTGAAATGGCAAGAGCCGAAAAAGTAATCGGTTCATCGCTTCAAGCAAGTATTGAAATTTTTGCAAAAGATGATAAGTTTAATTTCTTAAAGAGTGTTGAAAGTGAACTTAAAACCGTATTTATCGTTTCAAATGTAAAACTTACAAACAGCGATGGAGAAGGTTTTAAAGGCGAGAGCGGTATCGTAGTAAATGTTAAGGCATCAGACGGCGAAAAATGTGAGAGATGTTGGATGTATACAGACGATATTGGCTTTGATAAGGAGCATCCGACTCTTTGCAAACGCTGTGCGGAAACTTTAAAGTAATATGAAAAAACTAATCTATTTATTATGGTCGGTGGCAATTATTGTCGCCGACCAATTAAGTAAATACCATATGGTAAATTTAATTTCCGAGAACGGAAGCATTGAGGTAATAAAAGGTGTGCTTGGTTTTAGTTATGTGAAAAACTATGGTGCAGCGTGGGGAATGCTTCAAAATGCAAGAATATTTTTTATTGTAATTACTGTTTTAGTGCTTGTTTTGGGTGCATTTTTCCTGATTAAGAAAAAGACTGCCTGCCTTGAAAAAACTGCACTTTTTATGATAGGCTCCGGGGCAGTGGGAAACTTGATTGACAGAATACAACTTGGCTATGTCCGTGATTTTATTGAGGTGAAGTTCATTAGTTTTCCGATTTTTAATTTAGCGGATATGTTTATAGTAACAGGTGCAGGACTTTTTATTCTACATACTCTTTTTTTTGAGGAGAAAGACAAAAGTGGAAAAAATAAATCTCACAGTTGACGAAGAGAATATCAGAGCCGATAAATACATAAGTGAAAAAACCGAGTACACACGGTCGCATATTGCAAAATTGTTTGCAAAAGAGTGTGTTTCGGCAAATAACAAGAGTATAAAACCGTCTTCAAAACTCAAATTGGGAGACAGAATAGAAATTGAAGTTCCGCCCTTAAAAGAAATTTTAGCAAAACCGCAAAACATTGCAATCGAAATTGTGTATGAAGACGACAGCCTGCTTATTATAAACAAACCCAGAGATATGGTTGTACACCCTGCACCGGGCAGTGAAGAAAACACATTGGTAAATGCATTGATGTATCATTGCAAGGGCTCACTTTCGGGAATAAACGGAGAAATTCGTCCCGGAATAGTTCACAGAATAGACAAAGATACAACGGGACTTTTAATAGTTGCCAAAAATGACGAAGCACATATGAAACTTTCCGAACAGTTGAAAGACAGAACGCTTTCAAGAAAGTATTTTGCTCTTGTAAACGGGAATATAAAAGAAGACGGCGGGCAAATTAATGCACCTATCGGACGAAGTGAAGCCGACAGAAAGAAAATGTGCGTAACCAATAAAAATTCAAGAGAAGCAGTTACAGATTTTGAAGTATTAGAAAGATTTTCTAAATACACATTGGTTAAGTGCAGTTTAAAAACAGGTCGTACTCACCAAATAAGAGTGCATATGAAATACATCGGGCATCCAATTGTCGGGGATAAAACATATGGAGTAAAAAAAGAGGAGTTTAACCTAAAAGGGCAACTCCTTCACGCAGGTGAGATAACTTTTGTCCATCCTGCAAGCGGCAAGAAAATGACTTTTACCGTACCGCTTGCAGAGGACTTTGAAAAGGTTTTAAGAATTTTAAGAACGAAAAATCAATAGCCTACAAAAAGTTCTGTTATAAGCAATCCGTAGCGATTGCTTTTTTCTATGCCGATTCCTATTTTGGAAAATGAAGAGTTTAAAATGTTCTTTCTGTGTCCGGCAGAATTCATAAGTGCCTTATGAGCTGATTCAACGGAAGAATGACCTGCCAAGTTTTCGCCTGCTGTTTTGTAAGTTACACCAAAACTTTTCATCATCTCAAAGGGGGTTCCGTAGTTTGGCGAAGTGTGAGCAAAGTAACCTTCCTTTTCCATATCTTGAGATTTCAGCCTTGCAATGCGTATTAATTCATTGTCAAATGTAAGTTCTTTTAAACCTTCTTTTCGCCTGTCTTGGTTAATAAGTGTTAACATCTTTATTTCGTCAACGCTGGCAATGGTTGTGTCGGTTTTTTCTGTCGGAGGTTTAGTAGTTGTTTCCTGCGGGTAGTACGGAGATACATATTTACCCGAAACCACACCAACTGTATCATTGTCTAAGTGAAGGACATAGTATTCTCCGATTTTTCCTATACAATCACATATTTGGTTTTTGTAAACAATTCCTACCTTTGTAAAACCGGTTGAAGGTCCGCTTCTGACATTTAAAGCAGATGCAGTAACCTTTATTTTAGCGGGATAGGTTTTATCGTTAAATTCCGTCTTTGCAAAAATTGCACTCGAAAAGAGCAACAGTACAAGAGCGGCAGTTAAAAACTTTTTCATAATATAATCTCCTTTTACGCTTTTATAATAGCAAAAAGGAGACTTTTTTATTCAAAATTAAGCAAAAGAAAACATACCCAAAAAGCAAAAAAAGCGGAAATAATTTTTGAAACAAAATATTTTTTTAAAGATAAATCTGTTTTTTCCAATACTGAAAGAACTTGACAATGCACACACAATCCGCCAAAAGTAAATAAGAAGGCAACCAACGGAAGATTTCTAACCCCTCCTTTTGACAGTAATGATATGCCGTTTGTCATTTCCAAAAGCCCCGATAAAAAAGGATGATTTGACAGATTAAGAGCACTTGTAACGGCAGAAAAAAATACAATAAATCCGAAAATCTTAGCCATAGAAACAAGAGAATCAGTCATACATTCATTGACAATGAATGAAAAGGAAGAACGGTTTAAAAAGTCAGGAGGCTTTTGCGACTTCTTTTTTTCTCGGAAGATTCTCATAATCAGCGATGCCAAGAAAACTCCAAAAATCTGCGAAACAAAAACATACAATCCGTATAATCTGTTTGAAAAAGCATTCCCGATAAAGGAAACGGCAAAGATAAGACCTCCGCAATTTGAAAATGAGAGTATGTATTCCGCTTCGTCTTTTTCTATAATATTATCACTATACAGTTTAAAAACCGCTCCGGCACCGCAAGGATAACCGCCCAAAAGTCCCGACAAAAGAGCGGTTGAGGCATTTTTTGAAGAAAAAAGAATATACGAAAACGGATAAAAAAGTTTGTCAAAAACCTTAAAGTAACCGCTTTTAATAAGCATAGATGAAGCAAACGAAAACGGGAAAAGGCTTGGTATTACCGATTTTAATGTTAAATCAACACCCAAAAAAGCACCGTTAAAAGCACTTTTGGGAAACAGTATTAATACAATACACAAAAAGATATAAATCACATTTTACACCTCTTTTATATGTATGTTTTATAATTAAAAAGCATAACTTATTTTGAGGTGAAAGTATGTCTAAACCAAAAAAAGAAAAAATAGTATCATCCCTTGAAATACCAATGGAGGTGGCGTTAAACCTTCCTAAAATTGAAATTATCGGCGACAGGATAGTGTCTGTTGACAATTTTATGGGAATTATAGATTATGAAAATAATTTTGTAAGGGTAAACACAAAAGATAAAATCGTAAAAATTTCGGGTGATGAACTTGAAATTGACGAAATAACCGATGACAGCATACAAGTGAGCGGAAAAATATTTCGTGTTGAGTTTTTATCGTAGAGGTGGAGTATGATAAACACATTAAATTACATAAAAGGGTATGTCTTAATTGAGGTGTCGTCAGTTTTTCCCGAACGGTTTATAAATATTGTCATAAATAAAAATATCTATGTTTGGAATGTTAAAAGGACGAGTGATGCATCAATAAGACTGTGCGTGAGCGAAAAAGGTTATAAAAAAATAGAAGAAATTTTCGGGAAAAATAATGTTAAAGTTATATACCATAAGGGTTTATCACACCTGTTTTTTCGATACAAAAAAAGAAAAGCTTTTATCTTCGGACCGCTTATTTTCCTTTTATTGCTTACGGCTTCAAATATGATTTTGTGGAAAGTGGATATAAAGGGCGGTGATGAAATACTTCGTGAAAAAGTGCGAGAAGAACTCAAAGAAATCGGAGTTAAACCTTTTGCTGTTAAGTTTAATATAAAAGGCTCAAAGGTTCAAAAAAGATGCTTAACGGATATTGACGAAATTTCTTGGATGTGGGTAAATGTGCGTGGCACAACTGCGTATGTTGAAATAGAACCGAGAACGATGCCGCCCGAAATAGAAAAAGAGGGAAGTCCTTGCGACATTGTTGCAAAATATGACGGAGTTATAACTAAAATAATAGCAAGAGAAGGTGTGGCTTGTGTCGTTACGGGCGATGCTGTTCAAAAAGGACAAATACTCATAAGCGGAACTATTGAAAGCGAAAGAGAAGATGTTGATTCAAGATTTGTCGAGTCAAAAGGCGAAGTCCGGGCAATGGTAAATCACCAAAAAACGCTTAAAATTTCCAACAAAAAAGAAATAAAAACCGAAACAGGACGAAAAAAAGACATTTTTTATATAAATTTTTACAATTTTAGAATAAAACTTTCATATAATAGTAGCATTTTCTATACACAATATGATAAAATAACAAATGAAAAAAGATTTCCCTTTTTTAATATCGGTTTTATAAAGGAAACATATAAAGAAATAGAAAAGTCGTATACCGATAAAGAAATGAACATTGCAAAAGAGGAAGCCATAAATATTTTTAAAGAAGAACTTGAAAAAGAAGAGAGAAAAATAAATAATATAACGGCGGATATAAAAAGCGACGAATATGAAATATTTGTCAATGCCGAATGTGAAGAACGAATAGATGAAGTAAAGGAGATTGAATCGTTTGGAGAAAATCTATGATTGTCAAAGCGGGGAAGAAGTAATTGAAATATTCGGAAGTTATGACAAAAATGCACACATCATAGAAAAAGAACTTGATGTCAAAATGCTTAATCGAGATGGAGTAATAAAAATCTCCGGTGAACAGGAAAACTTAGTTTTAAGGGCATATAATGTGGTAAAATCTCTTGCCGAATCAATAAGAAAAAATGAGGAAATAGACGAGCAGCAAGTAAGGTATTTGATTTTTTTGACAGGAGAAGGCAAAAGCGAGGAAATGGCTGAAGGCGGAGATTATATTGCAATATCCTCAAAGGGACGACCTGTAAAACCAAAGACACTCGGACAAAAAAACTATATAAAAAAGATTGAAGATAATATCATAACTATTGCAATAGGCCCTGCCGGAACAGGTAAAACATATCTTGCGGTCGCTATGGCGGTTGATGCACTCAGAAAAAGAACCGTAAGCAGAATAATACTTACCCGTCCTGCGGTTGAGGCAGGAGAAAAACTCGGCTTTTTACCCGGAGATTTGCAAAATAAAGTGGATCCGTATTTAAGACCTTTATATGATGCTTTGGCGGACATGCTTGGATTTGAAAATTATAACAAGCACCTGGAAAGAGGAAGCATTGAAATAGCACCTCTTGCATATATGAGAGGTCGAACTCTTGATGATGCGTTTATAATTTTAGATGAAGCACAAAACACGACTCCCGAACAAATGAAAATGTTTTTGACAAGAATAGGATTTGGTTCAAAAGCGATAATTACGGGAGATGTTACACAGATTGACTTACCTGACGGAAAGAGGAGCGGACTTAAAGAAGCATCAAGAATACTTAAAAATATTGAAGGACTTGACATTTGCTTTTTAAATGAAAAAGATGTTGTAAGACATCCTCTTGTGCAAAAGATTATTGCGGCATACGAAAGAGATGCAAACAGAAAGGGACGAGAAAAATGATAGAGATTTTACTTGAAAACACCCAAGATAAGGCAGAATTTACAAAGGAATACGAAAAAATAATAGAAAATGCTGTTTCAAGCACATTAAAAGTTTTAAAATGCGATGACACAGACTGTGAGGTAAGCGTAACAATTACAGACAACGAAGGAATCAGAGAAATAAACAAAGAGTACCGTGAAAAGGACGAGCCTACCGATGTTTTGTCATTTCCCATGATAGAATTTGATAATGACGGAGTTATGATTGAAGAAAGCGGAGATTATGACGGAGACTTGCTTATGCTCGGAGATATTGTGATTTCTTTGGAAAGAGCAATAGAGCAGGCAAAAGAATACGGACACTCGACAGAACGGGAAATAGGCTTTTTAACAGTACACTCCATGCTTCATCTCATGGGATTTGACCACATGGAGGAGCCTTATGCAACAATGATGCGTCAAAGAGAAAAAGAAACTATGGAAGTTATGGGACTTAGGAGAGAATAATATGAGTAACTTTAAATCGGGATTTATTGCACTTGCAGGCCGTCCGAATGTTGGGAAATCTACACTTTTAAACAGACTTACGGGCGAAAAAATTGCGATAGTTTCAAACAAGCCTCAGACAACAAGGAACCGCATACTTTCAATTCTTACAACAGACGAGTATCAAATGATATTTGTTGATACCCCCGGCGTACATAAGCCGAGGACAAAACTCGGCGAATTTATGAACAATGAAGTAACGGGAGCAATTTTAGGTGTTGATGCGGTTATATTGGTTGTCGAGGCAGGAAAAACAATCAATGCGACCGAAGAAAAACTTGTAAATGACCTCTTTTTGAATAAAATACCTGTTATTCTTGTAATAAATAAAGTCGATGCCGTGGAAAAGGAAAAAATTCTTCCGCAAATAGAGGAGTTTTCATCACTTGGCGACTTTAAAGCGATAGTGCCGATGAGTGCCCTCAAAGGCGGCGGAGAGAAAATAGTTTTGGAGGAAATAATAAAACTTATTCCCGAAGGTCCGATGCTGTATCCCGATGATATTTCAACTGACCAAACAGTAAGACAAATGGCAAGTGAGATAATAAGAGAAAAACTTTTAAGGCTTCTTGATAAGGAAGTGCCTCACGGAACGGCGGTAGAAATTGAAGAGATGAAAGAGGGGGAAACCCTTACAAAAATAGGAGCGATTATATATTGCGAAAAAGAAAGCCACAAGCAGATAATAATCGGAAAAGGCGGAGAAATGCTTAAAAGAATAGGAAGTTCGGCGAGAAGAGACATTGAAAAACTTCTTGATACGAAAGTTTATCTTTCACTTTGGGTAAAGCCGAAAACCGATTGGAGAAACAGTAACCATATGCTTAAAGAATTAGGTTATAAGGAGGAAAAATAAATGAAAAAAGTGTTCACGGTTTTAATTTTGGCGGTACTTCTTTTGAGTGGATGTCAAAATGCAAGCATCAATGAAAATACTGACGATAAAAAAGATATATCGGAGTACGCAAGACTGATTTACAGCAGTTATGAAAATGACCAAGGGTTAGAGTCAATCAGCGAAAGCGATGATTTTGATTTTGACGGTGAAAAAGAAGATATAGACATAATTTTTGAAAAAAAGCAGTATGATGAATACAATGTGTTTACTGATACAACCGTAGAAATAGAAGGTGCAAGTTACTTTTACAGCGGTTTAGAGGATATGGGATATGAAGTAACGGATGTGTACCTTTGCGACATTGATTCAACCGATAAAGCAAAAGAAATTGCAATATTTTATATAGGAGGAAGTTCCGATCCTTACGCAAAAATCCTGCGTTATGAAAACGGACAAATAAGGCCACTGAGTTTTCACTATGAATATGCGGACGAAAACGGCGTTATGAAATCAGAAGAGAATGAATCTTTATATCTCGGATATATACCATATCCCGATATGGAAGCGGTTGCACCAAAAACAATAAGATTAAACACAATGCTTAACTCGGGTATGTGGTGTTGTAAAACGCTCTATAAAGAAGATAACGGCGTAATTTCAATGCAGAAGGAAGATTATTACGAAATACAAACAGACCTGTTTTTAAAACCGTTTAAAGAAACAGGCGAAAAAGAACTTTCGGATATAGGTTATATAGAATCACATGAAGAGTATGAAAAATTGAAAGAGAATTATCTTCTTGCACATGAAACATATAAAGCAGATGAGGAAGAAAGAAAAAATGCTCCGAAAAGAGATGAAATATCACTGAATAAGGGTGAGTATTTCACGCTGTTATATGAGGACAACAACGGATATGTATGCATTCAAAAAGAAGACGGTGATAAGGGTTGGATATATTTACCGGGATTCGGCAACAACAGATATGAAGTAAGCCCGATGGGTTTCTTTATGGCAGGATAATTTTTCATCGTATATAAGAATTCATTCTTACAAAAATAACTTAGAGGTGAATTCTTATGAAAGAAACATTGTGGGAAGTTTTTTGCGAAACGGGAGATATAGGAGTATATCTTGAATATAAGAAAGTGAGAGAAGACGATGAGAGAAATCGTCAAGACACAAGCGATTGTCGCACGGGCGGTCAATGTGAGTGAATATGACAAAATGCTGACACTCATAAGCCGTGAATACGGGAAAATTTCAGTTTCGGCAAAAGGGGTAAGGAGTCTTAAAAACAAAAATTCAAGTTTAACTTCACCCTTTTGCTATGGTGAATTTGTTTTAAACAAAGGACACAGCGTTTACACACTAAAAGAGGGCGAAATTATACAAAACTTTTATAAACTTCGTCAAAGTGTTGATGCACTGGCTTACGGAACATATTTTACCGCACTTGTTTCGAGCGTGGTTCAGGAAAACCAAAATGCGTCAAATGAGTTGAAACTTCTTCTGAATACCCTTCACTTTTTGGCAGAAGACGAAAAAAGAGCAAACATCTTAAAGGTGGTTTTGGAACTTCGCTTGGCAATGATTTGCGGTATAACACCGGATGTTTTTGATTCGGACGAAGAAGAAATATACTTTAACGCAGAAACTTCATCACTGCAAAAAGAAAAAAACAAAAATACAATTCTTTTAGAAACGGAAGAACTTAAAATACTGCGTTACATATTGTCGGAACCTTTAAAAAATGCACTTACTTTTAACGCAAAAAAAGAATATGTTGATAAAATAAATACTCTTACAGAAAAATATCTGGCACTTCATTTGGGAAGACTGCCGAAATCTCTTGATTACTTAAAAAATACGGTTATGACACTATAATATAAAAAAGGTTATGAAAGCATATAAAAAAAAGACTGGACATTTAATTAAAGTTATTATATAATGCCTTGGAATAAAAATGAAATAAGGAGAAATGAGTTATGGGAAAAAAATTTGTTTATTTGTTCTCTGAGGGAAATGGCTCAATGAGAGAACTCCTTGGTGGAAAAGGTGCTAACCTTGCAGAAATGACGAATCTCGGTATGCCTGTACCGCAGGGCTTTACTATTTCTACGGAAGCCTGCACACAGTACTATGAAGATGGTGAAAAAATCAACGATGAAATTCAAGCACAGATTATGGAGTACATTGAAAAAATGGAAA
>JAZLFH010000027.1:0-25293 GCA_045615705.1 Clostridia bacterium | reverse complement strand
CAGACAAATCTATTGAAGTCGAATACTTTGAACGCACAAAAAAGAATGTTAAAGTTGTTTTTTCGGATGATTTAGAAGAGTATTCTAAAGAACTTCCTAAAATGGAAGTTAAAACAGTATCTAAAAAAGATGTCCCAAAAGGCGAAAATGTAATCATCGGAAAAGAATTTTCAAATTCTCTTTTGATTAAAATTTCAGATATTGACGAACTCGTCGGGAACTGTGTTGTTGCAGGAAAAATCTTTTCGGTAGAGTTAAAAGAAAATATAAAGCGAAAAACGGACAACAAAAAGTTTTCAATCCTTTCATTTGACATTACGGATTATACATCTTCCATATCCTGCAAAGCATTTTTGCCTCCTGCGGTTGCAAGTGAAGCCTACGAGGAACTGAAAAATTCAAAGAGTGTTTCTGTTCACGGAAAAGTATCTTTTGATAATTTCAAGCACTCACTTGTTATAAGCGTAAAAGATATTATGAAGTATTCTGTTCCAAAGCCCACCGATGATGCACCGCAAAAAAGAGTTGAACTTCATGCTCACACCAAACTTTCTGCTATGGATGCGGTTATTGAAGTAAAAGACTTGGTGGAACAAGCAGTAAACTTTGGTCATAAAGCAATAGCCATTACCGACCATGGCGTCGTTCAATCTTTCCCGGACGCCGCAAAAAAGAAAAAAGAACTTAAAAGCGATATAAAAATCATTTACGGTGTGGAAGGTTACCTCCTTGACGACAAATATGAATATAACGATAAAGCATCGAAAACTAACCACATAATTATTCTTGCGAAAAATCAAAAGGGGCTTTTTAACCTTTACAACTTAATTTCTCTTTCCCACCTCAACTACTTTTACAAAAGGCCAAGGCTTCCGAGACGAGAAATAGTTAAATTTAAAGAAGGGTTAATTATCGGTTCAGCTTGTGAGCAAGGCGAACTCTATCAAGCCATTTTAACCAATAAAAGCGAAGAAGAACTTGAAAGTATTGCATCATTTTATGATTATCTTGAAATACAACCACTTTCAAACAACTCGTTTATGCTTCGTGAAAAAATCGTACCTGACGAAGAAAGATTAATTGAGATAAACAAAAAGATTGTCGAACTCGGGAAAAAACTCAATAAGCCTGTTGTCGCAACTTGTGATGTTCACTTTTTAAACGAACGAGATGGAATTTTTCGTAAAATTCTTCTCGCCGGTCAAGGCTACCAAGATACAGACTATCAACCTCCTTTGTATTTCAGAACAACTGACGAAATGCTTAAAGAATTTATGTATTTGGGAGAAGAAACTGCCTATGAGGTTGTAATTAAAAACTCCAATCTCGTTGCAGATATGATAGAGGATTTATATCCGGTTCCTCCCGACCCGTGTCCGCCTGAAATCGAGGGCAGTGAGGAAACAATTAAGACTATATCACACGATAACGCAGTTAAACTTTACGGCGAACCGCTCCCCGAAATTGTTGAACATCGTCTTACAAGAGAATTGAATGCAGTTGTCGGTAACGGATATGCGGTTATGTACAACATCGCTCGTCTTTTGGTTGAAAAATCCCTTTCGGACGGATACTTAGTCGGTTCAAGAGGCTCGGTAGGTTCATCATTTTTGGCGTATCTTTCAAACATTACAGAAGTCAACTCTCTTCCTCCGCATTACAGATGCGAAAAGTGTCATTACAGCGAATTTATAACTGACGGTTCTTACAGTTCGGGTTGCGATATGCCTGAAAAGAATTGTCCAAATTGCTCTGCTCCGCTTATAAGGGACGGGCACGACATTCCGTTTGAAACTTTCTTGGGCTTTGAGGGAGATAAACAGCCGGATATTGACCTTAACTTTTCGGGAGAATATCAACAGACCGCGCACAAATATGTTGAAGAACTTTTCGGTACCGGATATGTTTTTAAAGCGGGAACTGTAAGTACCCTTGCAGACAAAACAGCTTTCGGATATGTTAAAGGTTACATAACCGATAAAGGGATGGATGTGCCTCCTGCCGAAATTGAAAGGCTCAAAAACGGCTGTATGAATATTAAAAAGACAACCGGTCAGCACCCCGGCGGAATTATAGTTTTGCCAAAAGGACATGATATTCACGAATTTACTCCCGTTCAGCGTCCTGCCGATGATACTACAAGCGATATTATAACCACGCACTTTGATTATCACTCCATTGACCAAAACCTTTTAAAACTTGATATACTCGGTCATGAAGCTCCTACTATGATTAGAATGCTTGAAGACTTGACAGGCGTTGTCGCTTCCGAAATTCCTATGAATGACCCCGGCGTTATGGGGCTGTTTGTCGGAACGGAGACACTTGGTGTTTCAAAAGAAGATATTGACAGTGAAGTAGGAACATTTGCGGTTCCCGAATTCGGAACTAAGTTTGTTCGTCAAATGCTTCTTGACACAAAGCCGACTACTTTTGCGGAACTTGTAAGAATTTCCGGTCTTTCACACGGTACAGATGTGTGGACAAACAACGCTCAAGATTTGATTCAAAAAAATATATGCACTCTTAAAAATGCAATCTGCACCCGTGATGACATAATGCTTTATTTAATTCAGATGGGACTTCCTCCAAAGGATTCGTTTACGATAATGGAGCGTGTTCGTAAAGGAAAAAAACTCACTCCCGAAAACGAGGCTCTTATGCGAGAACATTCCATTCCGGAGTGGTACATAAATTCTTGCAACAAAATTCAGTATATGTTTCCCAAGGCTCATGCGGTTGCTTATGTAATAATGTCGCTTCGAATAGCGTATTTTAAAGTTCATTATCCTCTTGAATTTTATCTCACTTATTTTTCCGTCCGTGGAATTAAAAACTTTGACTATGATGTTATTACCGGCGGAAAACGGCGTGTAGTTGAAAAAATTAAGGAACTTTCCTCGCTTGATTCTCCATCAGCGAACGATAAAGATTTACTTTCAATTTTAGAAGTAACTAACGAGATGTATGCCCGTAACATTTCTTTCTTGCCAGTAGATATTTATAAATCGCATCCCACAAAGTTTTTAGCAGAAGATGGCAAAATAAGACCTGCTCTTACAAGCATTCCCGGTCTTGGTTCTTCCGCTGCATTCGGAATAGAAAAGGCAAGAAATGACGGCAATTTTATTTCCGTTGAGGACTTTAAGAACAGGAGTGGCGTTTCAAAAACAATGGTTGAAACATTCTCGTCACTCGGTTGTTTTGACGGTTGGCAAAAAACCAATCAACTAAATCTTCTTGATATGTAACAAAAATGCTCCTTTTGTAATACTATGTTAGTATGAAAGGAGCATTCTTTATGAAAAAACACAGAAAAACAATCGGTATAGCAGTTTCCGCATTTATGTGGGGAGTTTTTACTGCACTCATTCTTCCGATAACATTTTTGGCAATCATTGAGGGTGCTTGTCTTATATTCTTGGGCTTTTTTCTCTGCCGGTGCAATTAGGAAGGAGTATATATGAAAATAGTAGTACTTAAAATGCCACGCTTTTTAGTGGGCATAACAAAAAAAATATTTAAAATCAAATAGAAAAAGCAAAGCATACGCTTTGCTTTTTCTATTTTTGTAAGTGTTCTTCGTAATTACTTGAAAATAAGTGCTTCCCGTCTTTTACTTTAAAGAAAAGATAATCCGTATTTTCCGGATAAAGTGTTGCTTCAAGAGAAGCTTTTCCCGGAGATGCAATAGGACCTTTCGGAAGTCCGGTATACCTGTATGTGTTATACGGCGAATCTATTTTTGTATCTTCGTAAGAAAGGACTTCTTTCCTTTCTTTTAAAATATACTGCACAGTCGCACACGATTCAAGTAACCTCGTCCCGTTTTTGCCGTTTAGCCTGTTATGAAATACCGATGCCACAAATTTTCTGTCTTCATCGCCTTTGGCTTCTCTCTCAACAATTGAGGCTAATGTTACCACATTATCTACGCTCATTCCAATTTCATTTGCTCTTTTTTTGTACTCGTCGTTAAACTCTTTGTTAAAGCGAGAAAGCATTTTTTCTATTATATCATGCTCCGTCATGTTCGGGTAAATGTAGTATGTGTCGGGAAACAGATAGCCTTCAAGTCTGTTTTCTCTTTCGGGAATATCTTTAATAAAATCAAAGTCAAACTCACCATGTTCTGCTTCTTCACAGAACTTATCTTTATCTATCACGCCATTTTCTTCAAGTCTTTGTACTATTTGCCGAAATTCAAAGCCCTCGGGAATAGTTATTTCTATATGTTCCCCGCTTCTTGCGGGATTTGTAAGTTCGCACATTATCTCGTCAAAACTCATGGCTGAATTTAAATCGTGAAGTCCTGCTTGTATCTTTGTAGATTTATCCGATGTTCTCGCTTTTAATCTAAATATAAGTGTACTCGAAATAATTCCGTTTTCTTTAAGAGAATATGCGATTTCTTTAATAGTGCTGCCCTGCTTTATATCTATTGTTGCATTGCGATTAAAAAAAACATTTTTTAAAATAAACACCAACACCAACAAAATTACAATTAAAGAAAAAACTTTAACTATTTTCTTTTTCAAAATATCACTTCTCTTTCGGTAATGACCTTGTCCATAAATACATCGTGCGAAAGCATTTCCACACTATCAAAAAGTTGAAAATCATAGCATATCCCGATTTTTTTAGCCAAAACATCTTTTGAAAAACTATCGTAAAAACCTTTTCCAAACCCCATTCTTCCTTTATTCCGTCCGAAAACTGTACCGGGAAAAATTATGAGGTCTATTTTGTTTTTGTCAAAAGGTTTAGCGTTTTTCGGCTCAACAGTAGACATTTTACCCTGTTGCAGGCAATCGCCCTTATTGTATTTTGTTGCATACATAGTGTCATCGCTAATATACGGAACCAAAAAGGTCTTTTCATTGTTCATAAGTCCTAACGGACTTACTTCACCTAAAATCGGCAAATATATAAGTACGGTTTTTGCCTCTGTAAATTCTTTTTGCTTTCTTATTTTGTCGGTAATAACTCTGCTTTTCTCTTCAATCTCTTCATTTGAAAGAAATTTTCTTTTTCTTATTATCTGCTTTCGCAGTTCAGACTTTGTCATTTGCACATCATATTCTTTGAAGCTTCTCGAACTGTTTTTATATCGGTTAACACTTCTCCGAGTCTGAGTGCAAATTTTAGTGCATTGCCGGCCCCGTTTGCAGTAATAATATTGTCCGAAACAACAACTTCTTCATTTGAAATTATTGCTCCCAAAAGGTCATTTTCATATCCCGGATAACACACTGCTTCTTTTTCATTTAAAAATCCTTTTTTCCCGAGGATTTTTGGTGCCGCACAAATGGCAGATATAAATATTTTTTTCTCAAACGCAATATCCAAGAGTTTTGAAAGTTTTTCCGATTTTTCAAGATTATCCGTTCCCGGCATTCCGCCCGGAAGAACTAACATTTGGGCATTTTCAATATCTACTTCGTCTAATAATATGTCTGTATCTACCGCTACATTATGTGAACCCGTAACGGTTTTTCCTGTTACCCCGACAGTTTTAACATCAATTTTCAGCCTACGCAAAAAGTCAACAGGCACAATTGCCTCCATTTCTTCAAATCCATCTGCCAAAAAAACATATACCATAATTCTTCCTCCCAATTATATAATATTAAGTTTTTCAAGTTGATTTATGATTGATGAAAAGATGTTGTCTTTACTGTCCATACTATTATTCTTTTCACAACAAATTTTTACCCAACTGTATTTATCACAAATTTCACAAGCCGTGTTGTAAGAATTAGTAAGGTATGTAAAATCGTTTTCGTGTATATCTTTTATGTTACTTCCGTCTATTTTATTTGCTCTGTTTTTTATAAGTGAACGAGAAAGGTCTGCCGATACATCTAAAAACAGCACTGCATCAGGCTTGGGAAGTTCCATTTTTACATATTCAAGGTCGTAAAGCCAATCAAGATATTTTTCTCTTTCCTCTTTGTTTGGAATTTTTGATGCCTGATGAATCATATTTGATGTTACATATCTGTCTGCAATTACAATACTGTCTTCATCATTTAAAAATCTGCTCCAACTCGTTTTGTACGAAGCAAACCTGTCTACTGCAAAAAGAACCGATGCCGAATACGGATTAACCGAGTCAGCATTTTTTCCGAACTCGCCTTCAAGATACATTTTAACCGGAGAAGAAGCAGGACTTTTATAGTTCGGAAAGGTTATTTTTCTAACTTTTTTTCCCTTTTTTTTGATATATTCATAGAGCATTTTTGCCTGAGTTGCTTTTCCGCTCCCGTCAATGCCTTCAATAACTATTAGTTTGCCCATACTATTCTCCCAAGTAAATTCTTTTTTTCTCAAGCATTTTTCCGCAACTCATCTTACCTTCGGGGCATTTCCCGAGAAGGCACGGCGGACCTGCCATTTTAAAAAGTGTCGGTGCCACTTCTTTTACAAGTTTAAGCATTTCGTCTGCCATAAAGCGGATTTCCCACTGTGCTCTCTCGCAACAACGATGTCTGAAAAAGTTCATCAGGCTACGCGCATTAAATGTTGCTACAAGTTTTGTTTCGCAAGCGTTGGGAAGAACATATCTTGCATCTTCAATCGCCTTTTTCTGTGCCGCTTTTTTTGCATCATTTTCGTTCATTCCGCCATCAATTAAGTCTTTTGTATGTTTATTTGCAAGTATTTTTGTAAGTTCATCGTATGTCTTTTGGTCATCCTGCATTGCTTTTAAAAACAATTCTTTTGCCTTCTCATTATTTTCAATTTCAGGAGGAATTACATACTCAAACTGTCCTTCTGTAACATATCTTTGACTTTTTACACTGTAACTGGCAATTCTGTGTCTTGTAAGTTGTGCCAAAAGCGAACGGCTGACGCCCTCAATTCCAAAAGTGAATGTTACATGCTCAATTGGACTTTCATGTCCGAGTTCCACTATAAGCATATTTAAAAATTTTTCGGTTTTTTCCTTGTCTAAATTGTCAAAAAGACCTTTTACAGAAGAATTTGAATAACAAAGTTTTGCCGCAGAAGCGATAATCTTTTCTGCATCAGGTGTGTGCGTAAGAAGTTCAACTTTCAGCATTTTCATACTTCCTTCCCTTAAATAATACCTTAATTGCAAACTTTGGAAGAGCCATCATCCTTCCTATTCGCTTTGGCTCTTTCTTTAAACGGTAGAACCACTCTAAATTATGCTCTATGTAAAACTTGGGTGCTCTTTGTGTGTTTCCGGACAACACATCAAGCGAACCGCCCGCACCAATCATCATTTTTACATTTAACTTTTCTTTGTTTTCATACATAAAGCGTTCTTGTTTCGGAAATCCCAAACAAACGCACAAAATGTCGGGCGAAAGGGCGTTAATTTCTTCTATAATCTTTTCTTCGTCCTTAAAATATCCGTCATGTGTGCCGATTACATCTAAGCCGGGATATTTTTCTTTCATATTTTCTTTTGCTTTTTCCGCCACGCCGGGCTTTCCGCCCAGAAAGTAAACTGTTTTGTCCGTTTCCTTTATTTTATCAAACAAACAGCACAAAAGGTCAAATCCTCCTACCCTTTCGGGAAGCGGTTGTTTCAAAAATTTTGATGCAAATACAACTCCTATTCCGTCAGGAACAATCAAGTCTGCATCATTTACAACATTAAGTAAGTCTTTATTTTTTGAAGCATGATAAATAATCTCGGGATTAGGTGTAATTACAGTTTTTGCTCCCTCTGTTTCAAGAAAAGACAAAACCTTATTTGTTGCGTTTTCCATATCAATGTTATCCACCAATACTCCCAAAATGTTAATCTTACTTTTCATAAATACCACCAATACAAATATAGCATATAAAGTAAATTTTTGCAATAAAAAAGTGTTATTCACCAGTTATTACATCGTCAATAACTATCGCTCTGCTGTCCGCGTCCATTCCCAAGCATTTTCCGCAATTATCACACTTTTTCTTTGGGTCAAGGTCACAAACTTCACACTCACCACAGTTATCACATATTTTTTCATCATCCAAAACACAATACTTCATTTTTTACCTCTATAGTTAAGGACTGCCCAAAGCAGTCCTTAACTTTAAACATTTTATTAATACTTTTCCCTTGCAATATAATGCGTATGCAAAAGTTCATGTGCTTTGTGGCTGCCGGGTTTTTCAAGATACTCGTCATAAAGTTTCTTTACATACGGATTTTCATGGCTCTTTCTGATTTGAAGTCGCTCATCCTCGGAATAAAGTGCCTTTGCACGCTCAACTCTGAGGTCTGTATCCATTTTTACCTTGCTCGACACGATTGGCTGACCGCCACCGTTTACGCAACCTCCTGGACAAGCCATAATCTCAATAAAATCAACCTTGACTTCTCCGCTCTTTACCTTTTCAAGCAATTCTCTTGCATTTCCAAGACCGTGAGCAACTGCCGCACGAATTGTCTTTCCTCCTGCTTCAACAGAAGCAATTTTTATGCCTTCTACACCTCTGACTGCCTCATAGCTGACATTTGAAATACTCTTGCCACTAAGGACTTCCGCAACGGTTCTGATTGCAGCTTCCATAACACCGCCGGTTGCACCGAAGATGACACCTGCACCGCTTGCTTCATCACCGAATGGTGTGTCAAACACCTCATCATTAAGGTTTTTAAAGTCAATACCTGCCTGCTTAATCATCTTTGCAAGTTCTCTTGTTGTGATAACTGCATCAACATCATTCATTCCGTCTTTGCCTTCACCATCTCTGCCACGCTCAAACTTCTTAGCAGTACACGGCATTACGGATACAGTATAAATTGTCTTAGGATCAATGCCTTCTTTTTCCGCATAATAAGATTTGATTATCGCACCGTACATTTGATGCGGACTCTTGCAACTTGAAAGATTCGGAATGAATTCCGGGAAGTTATGCTCACAGAACTTAATCCAACCCGGAGAACAAGATGTAATCATGGGAAGAACTCCGCCGTTTGTCATTCTTTCTATAAGTTCTGTTCCCTCTTCCATTATTGTAAGGTCTGCAGAAAAGTCTGTGTCAAACACTTTATCAAATCCAAGCCTTCTCATTGCTGCTGCCATTTTGCCTGTTACAGCAGTTCCGATAGGAAGACCGAATTCCTCGCCAAGTGCTGCTCGAACTGCCGGTGCTGCCTGAACAACAACATGCTTTGTAGGATCGTTGATTGCTTCCCAGACAAAATCTATGCTGTCTTTCTCTCTGAGTGCTCCGACCGGACAAGCAACGATACACTGTCCGCAGTTAACACAAGCAACATCGCCGATGCTCTTGTTAAATGCAGTTCCGATTTTGGTCTTAAATCCTCTTTCCATTGTGTTGATAACAGAAACAGTCTGCTTGTTGCAAGCAGCAACACAACGACGACAAAGGATACATTTATTATTATCTCTTACGATTGACGGTGATACTTCGTCAACATCGTACTCGGAGCGTTCACCCTCGTATGGGATATCTTTTACTCCAAGTCTTTCTGCTAATGCCTGAAGTTCACAGTTTTGGTTTCTTACGCATGTAAGACACTTTCTGTCGTGGTTTGAAAGCATAAGTTCAAGGGTCGCCTTTCTCGCTTTCTGTACTTTTGGAGTATTTGTAAACACTTCCAATCCTTCAGAAACTGGATATACACAAGCCGCTTGAAGAGCACGACCTCCTTTAATTTCAACAAGACACATTCTGCACGAACCTGTCTGGCTGACATCTTTAAGATAACAGAGTGTAGGAATATCAATGTTTGCCATTCTTGCCGCTTCAAGAACGGTATAGTTTGACGGTACACTGACTTCCTGTCCGTTAATTTTTACATTCACCATATCCATCTCTTCTATCCCCTTTCTTACTTACGGCTAATCGCCTGCTTAGGACACTTAGACGCACAAAGTCCACATTTTACGCACTTATCGGAGCCAATTGTGAACGGACTCTTAATCTCTCCCGAAATTGCACTTACAGGACAATTCTTTGCACAAATTCCGCAACCTATACATTTTTCTTTATCTATTGTATATTTTGCCAATGCTTTACATACGCCTGCCGGACATCTATGCTCAACAACATGAGCAACATACTCATCACGGAAGTGCTTTAATGTGGAAAGAACAGGGTTTGGTGCAGTTTGACCAAGACCGCAAAGAGATGCACTCTTAATATTTTGTGCAAGTTCTTCAAGTTTATCAAGGTCTTCAAGAGTTCCCTTGCCTTCTGTAATTCTTTCAAGAATTTCATACATACGCTTTGTTCCGATTCGACACGGTGTACACTTTCCGCAGGATTCATCAACCGTAAATGACAAGAAGAACTTTGCAATATCAACCATACAGTTATCTTCATCCATAACGATAAGTCCACCTGAACCCATCATCGAACCTATAGAAATAAGTGAATCATAGTCAATAGGTGTATCAATAAGCGATGCGGGAATACATCCGCCGGAAGGTCCGCCTGTCTGTGCAGCCTTGAATTTCTTTCCATTAGGTATTCCGCCGCCGATTTCTTCTACAATTTCACGAAGTGTTGTTCCCATCGGAATTTCAACAAGACCTGTGTTATTAATCTTACCGCCAAGTGCAAATACCTTCGTACCTTTACTCTTTTCAGTTCCGATTGAAGTAAACCAATCCGGTCCGTTAAGTATAATCTGGCAGATATTTGCATAAGTTTCAACATTATTCAAAAGAGTTGGCTTGCCCCAAAGTCCCTTGACTGCCGGGAACGGAGGACGAGGTCTTGGTTCGCCACGCTTACCTTCAATTGAAGTAAGAAGGGCAGTTTCTTCGCCACATACAAAAGCACCTGCTCCGAGACGCAAATCCAAATCAAACGAGAAATCTGTTCCAAAAATATTTTCGCCCAAAAGTCCGTACTCTCTTGCCTGTTTAATTGCTATTCTCAAGCGGTCAACAGCAATAGGATATTCTGCACGAATGTAAATATAACCCTGATTTGCGCCTACCGCATAGCCTGCAATCGCCATAGCTTCTATAACTAAATGAGGATCACCCTCCAAAACACTTCTGTCCATAAATGCACCGGGATCACCTTCATCAGCATTACATACAACATACTTCTGATCGCCTTGTGCCTTATATGTGAAGTCCCACTTCATACCGGTTGAGAAGCCCCCGCCTCCACGACCGCGAAGTCCTGATTTCTTGATTGTGTCAATAACTTCTTCCTGACTCATTTCCGTAAGAACTTTCGAAAGTGCCTTATATCCGTCCAAAGCAATATACTCATCTATGTTTTCGGGATTGATAACACCACAGTTTCTGAGAGCAATTCTCTTTTGTTTCTTATAAAACGGTACTTCGTTAAGGCTTATAACATTATCACCGTCCAAAGTCTTATCGTAAAGCAAACTCTTTACCATACGACCTTTTAAAAGGTGCTCCGAAACGATTTCTCTAACATTTTCAATTTTAATTCTGCTGTAAAATGCCCCTTCGGGATAAACAACAACGACAGGTCCTAACGCACAAAGTCCGAAACAACCCGTTCTGACAACCTTAAATTCGTTTTCGAGTCCGAACTCTTTTAATTGTTTTTCAAATTCGTTGGCAATTTCCTGTCCGCCGGAAGACGAACAACCTGTACCGCCACAACAAAGAATATGTCCTCTAACCATATTCATCTTTTTCGCTTCCTTTCGTTTATTTTAAAAATTCTGAAACGACATTTCCTTTTGCCAAATGTTCGTTGACAACTTTTTTAACCTTTTCAGGAGTCATTTTTACATAAGTAACTTTATCCTTACCGGGTACACATACCTCAACTATCGGTTCCAAGTCGCAATTTTTGATGCAACCTGTCTGTGTTACCGTAACATTTTTAATGCCCATTTTTGAAATTTCTTCCAAAAAAGCATTTGTTACTTCTCTTGCTCCCGCAGCAATTCCGCAAGTTCCCATTGCAACCGAAACATTTGTTGCATTATGCTCTTTTCTAAGGGTTACATCGTCAATCATATTTTTTCTGATTTCTTCAAGTTCCTTAATGGTTTTCATATGTTAATCCTCCTTCATTACTTCTTTCTCGCCTTCGGATATAAATTCCGAAAGCCACCTATATATCCTCGGTTCGTTAATAGACACACCGTCTAAAACTTCTCTTATCTTTATCGTATCAAACGAAAAGATTTTATTTTCTCTTCTATGCTCGTACAAAAAATCAACATTTTCCGTACCGGCTACCAACGAAAGCATAGTAGCCGCAATATCACCAAGCGGAATACAATCAACATTTGACGGTATAAAGGTCGCTTCAATTTTAGTGCCTGCTCCCAATTTTGATACTATTTTAAGATTTCCGCCGCAAACTTCTGTTGATGCTTTAAGAAGCGGAATACCAAGTCCGAAACGCTTTCCCTCTTTGCTCGTAAAAAAGGGGTCATAAACTTTTTTAGCGGTATCATCGTTCATCCCGCATCCGTTATCTTCGATTACTACTTTAAGAAAGTCATCTTTCATGTTCTCAAGTATAGTAATTCTGACAAATGTTGCATTGGCAAAGATTGAATTTTGCACGATGTCCAGTATATGGAGAGAAATATCTTTCATCAGTTACGATACTTATTGATTATATCCTCAACATCTTTAACTTCAAGTCTTCCGTAAACATCGTCATTTACAGTCATAACCGGAGCAAGTCCGCAAGCACCGATGCAACGAGTTGCATCTAATGAAAACTTTCTGTCGGGTGTACATTCTCCAACATCAATTTTCAAGACATCTTTAATTTTGTCAAGGATATTTCCCGAGCCTTTAACATAGCACGCCGTTCCAAGACAAACCGCTATTTGGTACTCGCCCTTCGGATTTAATGAAAACTGAGTATAGAATGTTACCACCCCGTAAACTTCTGCAAGCGGAACATTCAAACCTTCTGCAATCATCGTCTGCACTTCGATAGGAAGATAACCGTAAATCTCCTGTGCTTCATGAAGCACGGGAATAACTGCACCGGCTTGGTCTTTGTGCTTAGCAATAACTTCCTTAAGTTGCATCTCTTGTTCTTTTGTACCGTTAAACGGCAAAGTTTTTTGCTGCATACTTATTTCCTCCCAATATATTAAATAGAATTTTTCTCAATCCAGTTTATTATAGCAGATTATTTCTATATAATCTACACATTTTTTTAAAAAATTTAAAATTTCTGCAATTTTCTGATTTGCACAATGCTGTTATAAATTGCAAACTGTATTAAATACACTTTTTTCTCTGTATTACACATACATTTTCAGTTGCCTCTTTTACTTTTGAGGTATCATCCAATAGGTGATTATAACATTTTTGTGATTTTAAATCAACAAAAAAAAGATTTTAAGCATTGCTTAAAATCTTTTTTTGTTTAATTAATACATTCCGCCGCCCATTGCAGCTGCCTGTGCTGCCGCTTGTGCAGCAGCATCTTCTTTATTTGGCTTATCAGCCACGATGCTTTCGGTTGTAAGTATCATAGATGCAACGCTTGCAGCGTTTTGAAGGGCACTTCTTGTAACTTTTGCCGGGTCAACAACACCTGCGGAAATCATATCAACAAATTCTCCCGTAAGAGCATTGTAACCCTCGCCTTTCTTTGCATTCTTTACTTTGTCAACAATTACAGAGCCATCAATTCCCGCATTTGCCGCAATTTGCTTTACCGGTTCTTCCAATGCCTTCAATACAATTCTGACACCTGTCTTTTCATCGCCTTCAACAGTTGAAAGAAGTTTTTCAACACTCTTTATAGCAGTAACATAAGCAACACCGCCACCTGAAACAATACCCTCATCGACTGCTGCTTTTGTTGCGGAAAGTGCATCTTCAATTCTGAGTTTCTTCTCTTTCATTTCTGTTTCTGTTGCCGCTCCCGCCTTAATAACTGCGACACCGCCTGAAAGTTTTGCCAAGCGTTCCTGTAATTTTTCTCTGTCAAAATCGGAAGTTGTTTCCGCTATCTGTGTGCGAATCTGTGCAATTCTGTCTTTAATAGCCTTCTTGTTGCCCATTCCGTCAACAATGATTGTGTTTTCCTTTTGAACTTTAATCTGACGGCATCTTCCAAGTTGAGAAATCTCGGTTTCCTTTAAATCAAGTCCGAGGTCATCACTTATAACCGTTGCTCCGGTTAAAATCGCAATATCTTCAAGCATTGCCTTTCTTCTGTCGCCAAATCCGGGTGCCTTGACCACTACGCAAGTGAATGTTCCGCGAAGTTTATTAACAATAATTGTTGTAAGAGCTTCGCCTTCAATATCTTCTGCAATTATGAGAAGTTTTTTGCCCTGCTGAACAATTTGTTCCAAAAGCGGAAGAACATCTTGAATGTTTGAAATTTTCTTATCTGTTACAAGAATATACGGGTCATCAAGTTCTGCTTCCATCTTTTCTGTATCGGTTACCATATACGGAGAAAGATATCCGCGGTCAAACTGCATACCTTCAACAACTTCGCTGTATGTTTCACTTGTCTTGCTTTCTTCAACAGTTATTACGCCATCGTTTGTAACCTTTTCCATTGCATCAGCAATAAGTTGACCGATTGCATCATCTCCTGCCGAAATTGCCGCTACCTTTGCAATATCTGTCTTATCTTTCACCTTACGGCTGCTTTTAATAATGCTTTCCACTGTTGCATCAACTGCTTTTTTGATGCCTTTTCTGACTATCATCGGATTAGCACCCGCAGCAACATTTTTAAGACCTTCTCTTACGAGTGCCTGTGCTAAAAGTGTAGCGGTTGTTGTGCCATCACCTGCAATGTCGTTTGTCTTTGTAGCAACTTCTTTCAAAAGCTGTGCTCCCATATTTTCAAACGGGTCTTCAAGTTCGATTTCCTTTGCTATTGTTACACCGTCATTTGTAATGAGCGGTGCTCCATATTTTTTATCAAGAACTGCATTTCTGCCTTTTGGTCCAAGGGTTACTTTAACTGTGTTTGCAAGTTGATTTACACCTCTTTCGAGTGCACGGCGTGCTTCTTCGCCGAATAAAATTTCCTTTGCCATAAAAAATTCCTCCTTACTCTACTTTTGCTAAGATGTCGCTTTGACGCATAATTGTATATTCGCATCCGTCAAGTTTGACTTCTGTTCCTGCGTATTTTGAACCGATAACCTTATCGCCAACTTTTAATTCCATAACAATTTCTTTGCCGTCTACTACTCCCCCCGGTCCTACGGCTACAACTTCTGCCATTTGAGGCTTTTCTTTGGCACTTCCCGGAAGAACGATACCGCTTTTTGTTGTTTCTTCACTCTCAAGCATCTTGACAACTACTCTGTCTGCTAAAGGTTTGATGTTCATTTATATTACCTCCTAAATAATAATCATCTTTTTAGCACTCATAATAATTGAGTGCTAACTGTTATATAATACCATACACACCCTCTCAATCAAGTCTTAAATTTTCAGTTATTTGCTATAATTTCTCTGCTTTTCTTAAATTTACTATTGTTTTCTTTATTTTTTAACCATTTGAATTTTTTTATACCTTACAACATATATATGTTATAGGAGTGTGATTAATGTGAAAACCATTGAATTAAAGAGTTTGTTGGATAGAGGAAGTGCAATTGCCAATCTCAGTGAAGACTGTATTCAGATTTCTGTAAAAGGAATCAACGGATGTATGAAAGCATGGCTTGTAGGTAACCAAAACTGTGAATTGGGAAATATTGTGAACGGGAAAATCGAAAAGCATCTCGACACAACACCGTACAGCGGAATTTTGATAACCCAGTCCGGAAAGCATCTTTTTTACGGTGAAACAGGTAATATTATTGAAGACGCTTCTTACAAAGAAGAACAAGAGCGTGCCGAGGCATCGGAACCGGAAGAGGTTGTAACAGAAATCCCCCGTGAAGCACTCTCGACAGAAACCGAAGAAATTCCTTGTGAAATACTCTCGGAAGAATCCGAAGAAACTCTTCCATTCAACAGCGATGACGGATTTACTTGGCAAAAAATAACCGACAATGACTATCCCGATTCGTCCGAAAGCGTAAAATACATACTGAGTCATAAATCTGTTCTTAATGCTTTCAGAAAGCACAAGTACTATTATTTCGGCAGAAACAAAAATCTAATTGCCGTAGCCATTCCTTGTGATGTAAAAAACGAGCCTCATCCACTTGTGCATCTTTCAAATTTTTCAATTTATAAAAAGCCGTTTTTTATCATCTGTGCAGACCTTGACAAAAAAATCTACTATTCGTATGAATAAATAAAATCCACACTTATGTGAATTTTGTATTGACACAAGTAATTTATATGATACAATAAATATGTACTCGGGGTGCTCGGAAGGGCTGAGATGTTTAACAATCCCGTTATCTGATCCGCATAATGCCGGCGTAGAGAATGTACTTAAATCTTGTATATTTTTTATGCCGCCGTTTTCGGCGGCATTTTTAATTTTTAGGAGGATTTTTATGAAGACCAACACGCAAAAACTGACACTTTGTGCCGTAGTAGTAGCACTTTCGACACTCCTTTCCGCCATTAAGATTTTTCACCTTCCGCTCGGCGGTTCCGTAACTTTGGCATCCATGGTGCCGATTATCGTGCTTTCCTTTTTTGTGCCTGTAAAATGGGCATTAACCGCATCTTTTGCATGTTCTTTAATTCAACTTATGAATCCGTATCTTCCCCCTGCAAAAAACTTTTCGATATTTATTATCGCAATACTTTTTGACTACATATTTGCTTTTGGTTCGATTGGTCTTGCGGGATTTTTTTCAAAGTTTATGCCGAAAAGAATTAAATATACACTTTCTTGCATGATAGTAATTTTCCTTCGTTTTTTGTGCCATGCAACAGCCGGTGTCTTAGTTTGGAAAACCATTTGGGTTGAATCCGTAATATATAACGGAAGTTATATGATTTTTGAATTAATAATCTCAACGATAATGGTTTCAGTCATTGTTCCCATACTTAAAAGACGAGTTGAAACACTCTGAAATTCATAAAAAGATGCCCACACAATTGTGTGGGCATCTTTTTATGCAAATTTCTTAATTCCATCGCTGAGATTTTCGGCTTTTTCACTTATCGTGATAAGCACTTCTGCCTTAAACTCTTTACTTATACAATCAAGTCTGTTTAAAAACTTTTCAAGTGCATCATAATCACCTAAAACAATCTTTGTAATGCTATCCACAAAAATATGTGCAATATCAAAGTTTTGTGAAATCATTCCGCATACCAAACCAAAGAATATATCATAATTCATTTCACCGAAATCATCTGTATTAACTAATCTGACATTATGTGTAAGGTCTAAAACATGACGATCTCCTTTGTTAATGAAAACTACATTTCCGTTAGTATCTTTTTCTGCATTATGTACTGCCTCAATAAGTTGTTTTGTCTTTCCCGTACCCTTTTCGCCGAAAATTACTTTTACCATTTTAAATCCCCCCATATATTTGTCTGAATATATTGTACAATATCGCACTTTTTATTTCAAGTGTTTTCTGTGAATTATTTTTTAATTTTTCCCCAATACTCCGACACCGCATTTTCCGACTTATTGTTTCCGGGATTATAGTACTTCTTATCCTTTATCTTATCCGGCAAATACTGTTGTTGCACATAGTTATTCGGGAAGTTATGCGGATATTTGTAACCTTCGCCGTGTCCGAGTTTTTTTGCTCCGCTGTAATGCGAATCTTGAAGATTTTTTGGAATTACGCCTGTATCACTGTTTTCGACATCGTAAAGAGCATCGTCTATTGCACAAATCGCACTGTTTGACTTTGGTGAGGTTGCAAGCAGTATCGTTGCCTCACTGAGCGGTATTCTTGCCTCCGGGAAACCGAGCCTCAGTGCATTATCAACACACGCATTTACAACTACCGAAGCGTTTGGATATGCTAAGCCTATGTCTTCTGACGCAATAACCATCAGCCTTCTGCAAATACTTAAAAGATCTCCGCCTGCAATAAGCCGTGCCAAGTAGTGAACTGCCGCATCCGGGTCGCTTCCTCGGATTGATTTTTGGAAAGCACTTAAAACATCGTAGTGGCTGTCGCCGTCTTTGTCATACCTGAACGCTTTTTTTGAAGTTGCTTCTTCGCACACCGACAAATCTATGACAGTAACACCGTCTTTGTTGACACTTGAAACCGAATGTGCCACGCTAAGTGCATTAATAGCCTTTCTGACATCACCCGATGAACATTGTGAAATGTGGTTAAGTGCCTCTTTGGTGATTGTTGTAGGACTTTCCTCATTTAATATGTTTACCGCCCGTAAAAGCGATTTTTCTATATCTTCCTGCGATACAGGTGTAAATTCAAAAACCGTACATCTGGAAAGAATGGCATTATAGATATAAAAATACGGATTTTCCGTGGTTGATGCTATAAGTGTTATCTTTCCGTTTTCAATAAATTCAAGCAAAGACTGTTGTTGTTTTTTGTTAAAGTTTTGAATTTCATCAAGATAGAGCAAAACTCCGTTAATCCCCATGATGCTCTCGGTTTGAACTATAATATCTCTTATGTCTGAAACAGATGCGGTTGTAGCATTCAGTTTAAAGAACTTTTTATCTGCTCTTTTTGCCGCAATATTCGCAACCGTTGTCTTTCCCGTTCCGCTCGGACCGTAAAAAATCATATTGGGAATTTCACCCGACTCAATTATTTTTCTTAAAACTCTTCCGCTACCCAAAAGATTTTCTTGTCCTACAACACAATCAAGACTGTCGGGACGGATTCTGTCTGCAAGAGGTGATTTCATATAAAAATCCTCACACTTCCATTATTATAGGAACAACCATAGGTTTACGCTTCGTGTGGTCATAAATAAAATCCGAAAGTTCTCCGCGAACGCTTCCTTTAATCGAGTTCCAATCTCTTTGTGATTGCTTACACGATTTTCTAAATGCTTCTTCAGCAACTTGTCTTAAAGATTCAATCAAATCTTCATTTTCACGAACATACACAAACCCTCTTGTAATAACTTCGGGGCCTGATAAAATCTTACCTTTTGAGTCAACCGTTGTTGCCACAAATATTATTCCGTCTTCTGCCAAGTGCTTTCTGTCTCTAAGGACGATATTTCCCACATCGCCCACTCCATATCCGTCAACAAGCACTTTCCCGGACGGAACAATTCCCGTAATTTTTGCCGAATCAGAGTTTATTTCAAGTACATTACCTATATCCATCAATATGGTGTTTTTCTTTGGAATACCCATTTCCGTTGCAAGTTCACAGTGCCGCATAAGATGACGACTTTCTCCATGCACAGGTATAAAGTATTTAGGCTTTACAAGTCCCATTATTATTTTTAATTCTTCACGACAAGCGTGCCCCGACACATGGACATCGGTAAGCGACTGATGTAAAACGGTTGCACCTTTCCTATACAGTTCGTTGATTACATTGTAAACCGCTTTTTCATTTCCGGGAATGGGAGATGCAGAAACAATAACCAAGTCGCCCTTTTGAATTTCAACATTTTTGTGATCTGAGTATGCCATTCTCGTCAAGGCACTCATTCTCTCACCCTGACTGCCTGTTGTTATTATTACAAGTTGGTGATTTTGATACTTTTTAACTTCTTCAATAGGAATAAGAGTGCCTTCGGGAATCTTTAAGTATCCGAGATTTGATGCAACCTCAACGATATTTATCATGCTTCTCCCGGAAATTGCTACTTTTCTTCGATTTTGTGCTGCGGCGTTAATTATTTGTTGAACTCTGTCTACATTTGATGCAAATGTAGCAACAAAAATTCTTTGTTTTGTAGATTTGAAAATTTCCTCAAATTTTTCACCGACAGTTCTCTCACTCATTGTATAACCCGGGCGTTCCACATTTGTACTGTCCATCATAAGTGCCAATACTCCATCTCGTCCGAGATCTCCGAATCTTGCCAAATCAATCATAGGTCCTTCGATCGGCGTACAGTCAATCTTAAAATCTCCGGTATGAACCACCACGCCCGCAGGTGTTGAAATTGCAAGACCTACGGCATCACTGATAGAGTGATTTACCCTTATAAATTCGACTTTAAAATTGTTACTTACCCTGACTCTGTCGCCTGCCGACACTCTGTTTAATTTTGCTATTGAAAGAATTCCATGCTCTTTGAGTTTCTGTTCAATAAGTCCCAAAGTAAGGCGAGTTCCGTAAATCGGAACATTTGCTTCCTTTAAGAGGTACGGGACACTTCCGATATGATCCTCATGACCGTGTGTAAATACCATAGCCTTTATCTTATCTTTGTTTTTAATAAGATAAGTCATATCGGGTATAACGGCATCTACCCCGAGCATTTCGTCATCGGGGAACGCCATTCCGCAATCCAGCACGAGTATCTCGTTTCCATACTCAAAAGCCGTAAGATTCTTTCCAATCTCGTTTAATCCACCGAGCGGAATAATCTTTAATTTAGTTTTTCTTGCCATATAATCCTCCGTAATTCGCCCGTTTCCCGCAAGTAGGAAAAAGCGATTATTTTCCGTTCACATTTATACTTTAATTATACCACGCCAAAAACTATTGTCAACTAAAACAATTGTCTTATTTTGGCTGTTTTTCAGACACATTAAATTCGTAGAGCCTTGCATAAGTACCGTTTTTATCAACAAGTTCTTTATGACTGCCCTTTTCTGTAATTCTTCCGTCTTCAATTACGGCTATTAAATCTGCCTCTCTTATGGTTGAAAGACGGTGAGCAATGACAAACGAAGTTCTGCCTTTCATAAGTTTTTTCATTGCTTCTTGAATTTTAACTTCCGTTCTTGTATCAACACTGCTTGTTGCCTCGTCAAGAATTAAGATTTCAGGGTCTTTAAGCATTGCACGAGCGATACTTAAAAGTTGACGCTGACCCTGGCTTATATTTCCCGCATCATCGGTTAAAACCGTGTCGTATCCGTCTTTTAACCTAATGATAAATTCGTGTGCATTTGAAAGGCGTGCTGCTCTTTCCACATCTTCGTCTGTTGCATTTGTGTTCCCGTAACGAATATTCTCTCTTACGGTTTCTCCAAACATATGAGTATCTTGAAGAACAATGCCTATCTTCTCACGAAGAGAGTCTTTTTTTACACTGAAAATATTAATTCCGTCAATTAAAATTTCTCCCTCTTTTATGTCATAAAAGCGAGTCAGAAGATTAACTATCGTAGTTTTTCCCGCTCCTGTCGGTCCTACCAATGCGACAGTCTGCCCGGGCTTTGCATAAAGTGATACATTTTTTAATATTGTATGCTCTTTGCGGTACGCAAATGTTACATTTTTAATCTCTACCAATCCCTTTATCTTTGGCAGTTCCGGTAAATCAGCTTCGCTCTCATATTCGTTTTGGGTATCCATAATTTCAAAAACTCGCTCTGCACCTGCCAAAGCCGACTGAATGTTTGCAAAAAGATTTGCTATTTCATTTATTGGGCGGGCAAAGTGTGTTGCAAAAGTTGTAAAAACAACAACCGAACCGATACTGAGAGGCTCTAAACCGAACACCGAATTTGTAACAAAAAGTCCTCCGAAACAAGCAACAATGGCATAAGTAAGGTTATTTATCATACCCATAACAGGACCCATAAGTCCGCTTATACTCTGTGCCCAAACCGCATGAGAAAAGTACTCTTTATCGTATTTGGTAAAAGTTTTTTTCGTTTCTTCTTCACGGCAAAAAGCCTTTATTGCGTACGCACCTGTAACCGATTCCTCAATATGAGCATTCAGTTCTCCCAAAGTTTTTTGTTGGAGTTTATACTTTTTACTTGTAAATGTTGCGATTCCCTTTACAACAAAAAGCATAATCGGAATTGTTGTAAGAGCAATCAAAGTAAGAATCGGACTAATGTAAATCATAATTGCAAGCGTACCGAAAATATTTAATATGCCTGAAAAAAGTTGTGAAATTGTTGTGCTTAAAGTTTGGTTTATTGTGTCAACATCATTTGTCATACGACTCATAAGGTCGCCACGAGTGTTAGTATCAAAAAAGCGTATCGGAAGAAGTTCCATCTTAAAAAACAATTCTTTTCTGATATCTTTTACCGCAAGTTGAGCGACAACAGCAAGTATTCTTCCGGACAGCCACTGTGATACGGCATAAATAATATAAAGAAGTGCTAAAACAAACATCAGTTTATACATAAATGCCTTGTTTGGGTCTGCCTTTGCGATTTCGTCAATGATGGGCGAAAGAAGATATGTCGAGCCCAAACTTGCAAGTGTTGATACCACAACCAAAACGAACACGAGTGTTAATGATTTTTCGTGTCCTTTTAAATATTTTGCTATTCTTACGATAGTTCCCTTTGAATTTTTCGCCTTTTCTCCACCCGTAAAACGAGCACCCGAATGCCCGCCCCCGCGTCCCGGCGGACGCATAGGCGGCATAACATTTTTGTCATTGTTGTTTGCCACTTTTAGTCCTCCTTACCACGCTGCGAATCATATATCTCACGATATACCTCACTTTTTTCCATAAGTTCATCGTGTTTTCCTATATCAACAATGGAACCGTTTTCCATTACTATAATCTTATCCGCCCACATTACGGAAGAAATTCTCTGTGCAATTATAAAAACAGTCATATCTCCGAGTTCTTTTGAATACGATTCCCTGATTTTTGCCTCTGTCTGCGTATCTACTGCACTTGTGGAGTCATCAAGAATAAGAATTTTAGGCTTTTTGATAAGTGCTCTTGCTATTGAGATTCTTTGCTTTTGTCCTCCTGAAAAGTTTGTTCCGTCTTGCGTGAGTTGGCAGTCATATCCGCCTCTTTCTTCTATAAAAGTATGTGCCTGTGCCATTTTCGCAGCATTTATAACTTCTTCCCGTGTCGCATATTTATTTCCCCATTTGATGTTTTCTTCTACTGTACCCGAAAAGAGTAAAACATCTTGAAGAACCATTCCTATCGAATTTCGGAGTTCGTAAAGGTCATAATCTTTTACATTTACGCCGTCAATTAAAACCTCACCGTCCGTTACATCATAAAGACGGGGAATTAAGTTTACAATTGTTGATTTTCCGCTTCCCGTTGAGCCTAAAACTGCTATTGTTTCTCCTCCTTCGGCAGTAAAAGAGATGTCTGATACAGCAGGTTTTTCTCCCGCTCCTTCATACCTGAAAGTTACATTTTTAAACTCAACTTTTCCTTTTGTTACCTTCCCTTTCGGATTTTCAGGTGAGGTAATTTCTACTTTGTTTTTCTACGCTTCCTGTATTCTTTCGGAACTTGCCGATGCTCTTGAAAGAATGGTAAGCATCATACTTATCATCATAAGTGCAAAAAGTATTCTTGTAATATATGTTATAAATGCAGAAATCTCGCCTACCGCTACATTTCCGCCGGACGAAAGTTTGGAACCCACAAAAACTACCGCAACAATACTTAAATTCATAACGAGTGTAATTGCAGGCATCATAAATGTAATAATTTTTTGTGCTTTAACGGATACTTCTACATAATCAAGATTTGCTTTCCCAAAACGGTCATTTTCATGTTTTGCTCTGTTATACGCCTTTACAACACGAATACCGGTAAGGTTTTCTTGAATAACAGCATTAACCTTATCCAAAAAGTCTTGTGCTTTTTTAAACAGCGGAAAGGATAATCGAAGTGTTACAAAAAGTATTGACAAAATAAGCGGTATGGAAACGCAAAGGATTAATGCCAGTGTTTTATTTATCTCTATTGCGTGGTACACTCCGCCAAAAAATATCATAGGTGCTCTTATAAACATTCTGAGTGCCATAGCGGTAATTGTCTGCATCATAACAACATCATTTGTAAGCCTTGTTACAAGCGATGCCCCGCTGAAACTGTCAATATCCGCAAAAGAAAACTCCTGAATTTTTTTAAACATATCCTCACGAAGGTTGTATCCCAACACAAGCGATGCCCTCGTTGCACAAAAACAACACCCAACACCGCCGAGTACACCTATAAAGGCATACAAAAGCATTATGAGTCCCTTTGTTACAATATATTTTGTTCCCGCTCCCTCTACTATACCTACATCAATTATCTCACTGAAAATTTCAGGTTGATAAAGTTCCATAACAACTTCAAGTATCATTAGTATTGGTGCTAAAAGTGCATATATCCTCGCACCTTTTAAGTATTTCAAATATTTCACTATAATTCTCCCAAAATTTTAGCCTGCCAAAAGGCAAGCTTGTATGTTTAATGATTATTGCAACAAGACGAACAATCTCCACTGCAATTTTCATGTATCGGAGATTCTTTTCCCATTCTTTGATAATAATCATTTATGGCAGCATGAATAGCGTCTTCCGCCAAAACACTGCAATGAAGTTTTACCGCAGGAAGTCCATCCAAAGCCTCTACAACTGCCTTATTTGTGAGTTTTAACGCTTCCTCAATGGTCTTGCCTTTTACAAGTTCAGTCGCCATTGAACTTGTGGCAATTGCCGCTCCGCAACCGAAAGTCTTAAACTTTATATCCACGATGACATCATTTTCTATCTTCATATACATTTTCATGATGTCTCCGCACTTTGCGTTACCTACTGTTCCGACTGCGTTAGCATCGGGTATTTCTCCAACATTTCTCGGGTTTGAGAAATGATCCATAACTTTTTCGCTGTACATTACTTTTCAACTCCTTCATATAATGGGGACATATCTCGAAGCGATTGGATAATCGGCGGTAAATCCCTTAAAAACGAGTCAACCTCTGCCTCTGTGTTAAATTCCGAAAGGCTGACTCTCATTGAACCATGTGCAATCTCGTGAGGAAGTCCTATTGCGAGAAGTACATGTGATGGGTCAAGCGAACCCGATGTGCAGGCACTTCCGGAAGATACCATATACCCTTTCATATCAAGTTTTAACAGAAGTGATTCTCCTTCAATATATCTGAAACAAAAACTTACATTATTGGGAAGTCTTTTGTCCCTTGAACCGTTTAATCTGCAATATGGTATTGCGGATTCAATTCCTTTGATAAGTTTATCACGAAGATAAGTCAGCTTTTGAGTTTTCTCTTCCATTGAGTCTACTGCCAGAGAAAGTGCTTCACTTAATCCGACTGCACCGGCTACATTTTCCGTGCCGGCTCTTTTGCCTCTTTCTTGTGCTCCGCCGTGAATTAAGTTAAATGTATTCACGCCTTTTTTGATGTAAAGCACTCCCACTCCCTTAGGTCCATGGAACTTATGTCCCGACATTGATAAAAGGTCAATGTTCATTTTCTTTACATCAATGGGTACCGCTCCCGATGCCTGAACTGCATCTGTATGAAACAAGACACCGCTTTCCTGTGCAATTTTTCCGATTTCTTCGATTGGGTTTATCGTCCCTATCTCGTTATTTGCAAACATAA